>JACREP010000103.1 GCA_016218185.1 Candidatus Gottesmanbacteria bacterium
AGGGAGACAAACAGCTCTTTTTTTTCGCTGTGTTTTTCAAACATCTGCGACAGCCCGGCCGGCAATTTCATAGCAAAAGTTGAGGTCTCCGCCTCCTATTCTCATAGTAGCAGTGCGCATGAAATGAAGCAACTCGCACAAGAGATAGCAATAGTGCGGGGAGGCGTACCGTTTCGAAGCACCGCCACGGCCTTGACTCAAAAGACTCACTTAACAGAAGGAGGTCTGGACCTTGGCGGTGCGAGAACCACGGTATGCCGACCTCAGCACCTACTCAACTGACGCGTAGATGCGACGTATGCCGGAGGCGGCAGATTCTTCTTTTTTAATTTTGAAGCGGCCGATCGTGCCCGTGCGCCCCACATGCGGCCCGCCGCAAAATTCCGCGGAAAAGAAGTCGCTAGGCGATCCCACAATATACACACTCACAACATCCGGGTACTTATGTCCAAACTCCATTTGTGCCCCGATTTTCTCTGCTTCTTCGCGTTTCATTTCTTTCCGCACCACCGGAAGGTCTTCCGCTATCTTTTGATTGACTAAGTCCTCAACCTTCTTGAGTTCTTCCGGCGTCAACTTCCGCGCAAAGTTAAAATCCATCCGCAATCGCTCTGCCGTGATGTTGCTCCCCCGCTGTCTGATGCCCGGATCAACGATTTTCTGAAGCGCCGCAAGAAGCAAATGGTGCGCCGTATGAAGCGCAACCGTCGCTTCACTTTTATCCGCAAGTCCCCCTTTGAACATCCCCGCTGCCGCAGTGCGGGAGAGTTCCTGATGTTTTTTAAATTCTTGTTCAAATTGTTTTTTATCAACCTGTTGCCCTTTCTCTCGAGCAATTTCCTCCGTCATTTCCCATGGAAATCCGTAGGTCTCATAGAGCATGAAGGCAATTTTCCCATCAAGCGTTTTGACTTTCTCAATTTCAGCAAGTCCCCGTTCAAGTGTCTTGCCAAAACGTAGCGCTTCCTCTTGCAGAATTAATTTTATTTCTTCCGCTTTCTCCGTTACCGTCGGATATGCACCCTCGTATATTTGAGCAATCGGCGCGACCAGTTTCCCGATATAGGTAAGGTCTTTCGACAAACCAAGTTTTCTGCCGTACAAAAGCGATCGCCGGATCAAGCGTCGAAGCACGTATCCTTGGGTTTTATTTGAGGGAAGCACGCCGTCTGCCATCATCATGACGGATGCACGCATGTGGTCGCTGATGATGCGCATGGCCCGCGTCGTTTTTTCTTCTCCCTCACTTTCCTTACTACCCTTACTTCCCCCATATGGTATTCCCGAAACGTTCTCCAGTATGTGGATCAACGGAGTAAACATATCGGTTTTGAAAATATCCGGATCATCGTTGACTGCTGCAATCATCCGCTCCAGTCCGCCGCCGAAGTCTACATTCTTTTGTTTGAGTTCTTTAAGGGAACCGTCTTCCATTTTTTGATACTGCATAAACACCGAATTGGCAATTTCCAAAAATCTGCCGCAGTCGCAGTTTGGATGGCACTTCTCATTCTTAAACGGCGATTGTTCGTGAAGTTTGAGTTGTTCACCGAAGTCAAAAAACACCTCACTGTCCGGCCCGCCCGGCTCGCCGGGAGGCATGTTTTGCGGCTCGCCGCTCCTACTCCACCAGTTTTTTTTGGCCGGATAGGCAAAAATGCGTTCACCTTCCTTGGCCTCTATTCCAACACCACGAAAAACTTCTTTCCAAATTTCAATAGACTCCGTATCTTTCGTCACACCATTACCGCCTTCAAATACGGTCACATACAATCGTTTGGGATCTAATCCCAATTCTTTCGTCAAGAATTCAAAAATCCACGGGAGTTGCTCTTTCTTGAAATAATCTCCGAGCGACCAGTTACCCAGCATTTCAAAAAACGTCGTATGCCGGTTGTCACCCACTTCGTCGATGTCCTGGCTGCGGAACGATTTTTGGCTGTCCACCAGGCGTTTGCCCAACGGGTGCGGCTGGCCAAGTAAATAAGGAATTAAGGGTTGCATTCCAGAGGAAGTAAATAGCGTCGTCGGGTCATTTTCCGGCACGAGCGGCGCCGACGGAATCTCCGCATGCCCGCGCTTCTTGAAAAATTCCAGATACTTCTTCCGCACATCCGCCGAGTTCATGGTTTCGATTATACCATCTTGCTCTGGTTGACGGTGTGTACCATGCGGTCTACAATGATAGTAATGGTTCTCAAGATCGAGCTTAACGAGCTTCAGATTGACCGCCTATCTGAAATTCTTGGAAATCTTAGTCTTGTCGTGTTTGCATCTGTGATTTTACCAGTCATTACTGCTGCAGAAACATTCGATATACAAACAACCATACTAGGAATTATTGCAATGACAGGCTGTCTAATAATAAGTATTTCATTATTAAAGGATGAGTGGCCATGACACAACAACAAGTATTCTATATCACTATCACAATTATTTTAGTCGCATTAACTATTTTCTTTTATCCATCATGGCACAATAGATCAAAAAGAAAGTAACGTAACTATGGATCCTGCAACTCCATTACAGATATTTTATTTACTCGTTGCGCTCTTTCTCCTCGCGGTAGCAATCCTCGTCTACCCGACGCTCCGCAAACGATCGAAGAAGAAATGAGCGGTTTTATAATCGCCATGCTGTAGCATGTGAGTTATAAACAGAAGATTGTATAATCAAAACATGAATCTCAAAAGTGCCAAAGCCATCGTAACCGGCAGTAGTGGCGGCATCGGTCGGGCAATTGCACTGGAACTTGGCAAACAGGGTACCCACGTCGGACTTATTGCCCGCTCGGAAGATAAACTCCAAGAAACCAAAAAACTTGTTGAGGAAACCGGTGGACATGCCACCATCTTTCCTCTTGATTTACGAAGAATAGAAGATATCTATCATCTTGCCGAAAAACTAAAGACCGAATGGGGCCACGTCAATATACTCGTGAATGTCGCCGGTATCTATCATGATGCAGCAAAAGCTCATTACAATATCCCATTCACCAAATACTCCACAGAAGAAATCAAAAATACCTACGAGGTCGGCACCAACGGTACCACATTCTTAACTCATGCGTTATTACCTCTTATGCCCCCCCGGCCCATATTATCAACATATCCGGCACGTTTGAAAACGGTGCGAAGGGGTGGCTTCCATATTTTGTATCAAAGCGTGCAATAGAAGATTTTACCGTCGGCCTATCCCAGGATGTTGCAGACAAGGGCATCTTCGTCAATTGTATTTCACCTTCGGATACGGCAACCGAGGCATACAAAAAATTCTTTCCCGAATATTATGACCAGGCGATGAATCCTAAAAAAATCGGCGAATTTATTGTGGAGTTATGCGCGAAAGACAATCCGCCCATCGGCAAAGTATTCGTCCTCAAGAAAAACACAAGCCCACATGAGGTATTCCACGTTTAACAAAACTATGTCAATTTTTCCACGACCGCGGAAGAAATGACATAATATTCTTGTTCACCCCAGAGTGTGCTACGTAGACACCGGCGGTTAGTACGCCCGCAAAAACTCGGACTCCCGTTCGATGATTTTTTTGACGATGGCAAGAGTCGCGCCGTAGGTGGCCTCGACTCCTTCGTACGCCAGGTTGCGGACGCCCAGATTGGTTGCTTTGCTGTTGGGAGTATCAGAGGCATAGTGCACAATCCCCAACTCAAACGGCGTTGCGGTAAGGTTGATGAACTGCTGCTCCATGTACCGGTTGTAGTAGACAAACTCATACACGGCGTTCAGGTACGGCCCGGCTTCCATTTCAATCGTGGTATATCCTTCTTTGTACCAGGCGGTAAGGAGCTGCCTGCTCTCCAAAAATGTACCCTTCACGGATACGGTTTTCTGATCGTCAAGGACCGACCCGGTCTGAAATATCTTTGCAAAATCGCTTGCACGAAATGCATTTTTTATGGCATAGACGTTTTTGGTGTGCTGGTCAAAGACGGTCGTGGGTATGAGGATATCCCCGATGTTCGCGTTAAGAGTTGCTGCCTTCCCCATGATATACACGCCGCGGATGGTATCGACGGTTTGCCCGATTTCCGTAAGTATCTGGTATGCTGCCCACCCAAGCGGATAATCGATGTTGACGATCACCGCGTTACTTTTCGCCAGCAGCTTTGTGGAAACGCCCAAACGGCTATCCAACGTAACATCCGCAAGTTTCTGAAGTTCGATAATCTGCGCGTTAATGTCCAGATAGTGAAACGGGGCAATGGAAAGAATACCCAATGTTTGTTCCAGCTGCGTCTTCCTTTTGACAAATTCCGGGTGTGTACCCGCATATTTTTTAGCAATATAATAGAGAAAGTTTTCGCGATTGCCCGGGTAGATCCCTTTTTCTATCTGCTCCCACAGCGAGATAAGGAGTTCATTCTTACTCTCATAAAGATATCGCGTCAATTCCTTTTCTTCGGGGATTACGTATCGGGTAAGCACGTTAACCAGCGAATGGGTGTTGCTGGAAACAAAATAAACCGGCCGGCGATACAGCCGTACGTCGCGCGCGATATTTGTCACGTGATCCCACCAGCGATGGGTTGCCTTGGCATACTCCACGTAGGAGCCGGACAATAGCTGTACGGTCCAGTCCATGCGCTTCTTTTTGATCGCCCTCACCAGTGCATCGTATTCCTTGCCGCAGATGAGCCGGATTCTGTTGAGTTCCGCCGACGGGAAAATTTTTTCCATCTCCCCGCGCGCCGCGTGAATTTTATTCCATTCAATCTGAAATCCGGTGAGGAGCGTGATGAGGTCATCCACGTCGGTGACGGAGGCGATGTACACAGCCAGCGTTTCTTTCCCGTCAAACAGCATCTTTCTCCTTCTGCCCGGTGCTTCTACTTTGCGCCACCTGCCGATTTGTCCGTATCCGTTTTTCTTAAACACGCTGTACGATTGTCCCAAAATAACGGTATTGACCTGCCGGATGCAAAACGGCAGCCGCAAAAGCGAGTAAATAAATGCCGCCGCGTCCACCGTTTTCGCACCCGCTTTCTCATGCAATACCGAGTGCATCCCGATGTGCGAATCGGTAAGCTGGCTTATCTTCACCCGACCGGCGGACTTCAGGAGCGACCGGTAGGTGCGGATGTGCGTTTCTATCTCTTCGGTGGTAAATGTGGTATTCCCCTGGTGCATACAGTCCTCCTATTATACCCTACTGCGCCGGACTGGTATAATCGCGTCAGAAGGGATATTCCCAATGGATACATCAGGCACGATAAATCTTCAGTATTCAACCATTAAAAATCCTTTGCCGGATTTTATCTACGAAGGACTTCAAAAATTCTCAAATGGAGCAAACCTTTACCGACCCCAACCACAACAATTGGTCGAAAAGCTTACGCGCAAACACAATATACCAAAGGAAATGATTTATCTCACTGCCGGCTGTGACGAAGCCATCCAAATGTTCGCCCACGCCTACGGACGGCATGCATATATTTTCACTCCCACCTATACCGTGTACACCGACGTTGAAGTATTTGGCGGAAAACTTACCCAGCTATACTCTCTTACCAATGATGCATATTCTATTCGCATTCAACCGTATCCCGAAGCAACGCTTATCTATTTGGCGAATCCCAATAACCCTTCCGGTTTTACGCAAAAAAAGAATGTCATAGAGTTAATCAAGGCTAATGCGCACGCGATTGTGGTTATCGATGAGGCCTATGGAGACTTTGCCGACCTCTCTGTCGTTGATGAAGTAATAAACTATCCGCACATGGCGGTGTTCCGAAGTTTTTCTAAAAGTTATGGTATGGCCGGTAACCGTATCGGTTACGTCATCGCACATCCACATGTTATTGAAAGAGTAAAAAAATATTCCCAGTGGGCAAATGTTTCCTATCTTTCCGTCGGTGCTGCAATGGTAGCTCTAGATCATGAAAAGTATTTCATAAAAATGAGAGAGGATATAAGCAAGCGCCGCGATCAATTTCTTTCTTTTCTCAAAACATTGAAATTCTCCGTGTTCCCTTCTTATATAAACGCAACACTTATCAAATTTCCCACTGAAACCGAAGCGATTCAATTTGTTGCTTATCTAAAAGATAACAATATTATCTGCAGCCATGGCAACGGCAATAGCAATGTGGGACTTACCGCTTCATTTGTCCGTTTTGCCATCGGCACGGAAGAGCAAATGATCTACGTTCAAAAGGTATTACAAAACTATAATTATCGGAAAATAATATGAAAAACAGGGGCATTTTCCTTATCCTTCTTTCCGCTCTCCTCTATAGCATCATGCCAGTACTTATTCGCACGCTTGGAGGCGGCGGATTGCCGCCCGTTTCACAAGTATTTCTTCGCTATATCGTTGCATTTCTTACAGCGGCTTTTTACTTTTTCCGCACATCGAAAAATAAAATACATATTCAGAAAAAAGACGTAGCGCTTCTTTTGATTACCACGATATTCGGATACGCATTGAGTAATTTGTTTTATACCTACGGCATGCTCAATACCTATGTAAGCAACGCGCTCTTTTTGTCTTTTACCTTTGCCATCATTGCACCGATCCTCGCACATATCTTTCTTAAAGACAAAATAAACGTGTTCAATGTCGCCGCGCTCGCTACGGCAACTGTTGCGTTGGTCCTTTTGTTTCAGCCCAACGCGATTCCCACATGGAAAATCGGCGGGGCGTTTGCCATTCTTTCTGCATTGGGACAGGCGATATATTTGGTTATACGGAAAAAACTGAAAAACTATTCGGCAAGTTTTCTCATGCTCGCAAACACGTGTGTCGGGGTTATCATTCTTGGCTTCTTAAGCTTGATAATTGAACGATCATTCTATTTTCAGGGCGGGATACAGCGCATTTCGGCAAATACCTGGATGACGACCGTTCTTTTTGGCATCGATAATTTTTTGGCGTGGCTTGTGATGACGAAAGGCTTTGAGTATGTAAAGGCAGCAACGGGAAGCATCTTGCTACTTTCCGAACTTCTGTTTGGTATATCTTTCGCCTTTCTCTTTTTTCAAGAAATACCTACCTTTGCAACCCTTGCGGGAGGAGTTCTTATTCTGTTATCTTCACTACTGGTTATCCTCAAAGGAGAAAACTAATATTGTCGTTTCATTCACGACCGTGAGTCAAATAACAATATTTTCCCTTTCACCATTTGATACGCGTTATTGCCTTTCCACCATTTAGGCAATAAATTAAAAGGTAATTGCGGATCATCCTGAAGTATAGAAAAATAGCACATAATCATCCAGTGATCGACACGGGTTTTACGAACCTCCCGTATCCACTCTTCATATCGAGAATTCAATTCTTCAAGCTTATAGATCCGCGTCACAAGTTCCAACAAATCTTCATCCCCAATTGAGCCGTCTTTTCCGATATCAGACACTACAATAGTTCCGCCTAATTTTTGCTCTGTGATAAATGAACGAACTAAGTCGATTGGATTGTATGGAGTAATCCAAACTGAATCTTGAAACAAACCACACCCAATACGACGCAGATATGCCCGAAGCATGTCCCGATCATCGCGCAGTTTTTCAGGGATATCATAGGTTATCATATGCATGCGTTTATCCCAGACGCGTTTCTCGTCATATTGTGGCAAAGCCCCTGTGAGTCGCTTTTTACCAGCCTCTGTTATCTGCGGCCACGCGCGTCGTCCTTTCCTTCCTTTGCGAAGTAAGCCCCTGCGCCGGGCTTCCGCAATCCCTCGCTTAATGGTGTCGTAGTTGATGTGTTCAATGAACCGATTCGCTGCATTTTCTGCTCGCCAAAGCTGGCCTACACTTGACTGAGGCATACTCATTTCCGCTAGATAAACCGTAAACCACAATGCCAAATCTACGCTATATGCGAATACCTTCTCAGGAATTGATTCTGCCGTTTCCCACATACCCTCACGTTACAACAATAAAATCAATATTGTCAATTGACTCACGACCGTGAGTCAAATAACAATATTATTACAAGCACAGAAACATCCGTGTCATCTTCATGCCACCTGCAACGGGTTTCCGTGAGTAGCTTTAAGATTTCTTTGGGAGATTTTTAAACAACCGTCTGCGCAGGCTCGCCGTGGTCTGGCGGCCGTGCTCCTGAAGCTCTTCGATGTGGGCAAGCGCCGTATCGAGTTTTTCTGCGGCAGTTTCCGTCACTGCTTCTTTTTTCTCTTCCAGATTTTCAAGCATCTGCTCTTTGATCGCCTCGCCCTCTTTGACCAGTTCCTTCCCTTTTTTCTCGAGTTCATCGATTTTATCCTGCACGTCATCCAGCAAATCTTCACCTTTGCGTTTCAAAAGTTTGCCCGTCCGCTGCCCTTCTTTTGTGCCAAGGAAAAAGATCGTAAGCGCTCCGATAATTCCCCCAATGAAAAATCCAAATAGAAATTTGCCATCGTGATGGTCTTCGCTCATAGTTATGCCTCCTCCTTTTTTTTGCCGCGCAAAGCGGAAAAGAACGATAATCCAGCTTTAATACCGCTGAGTAACCCGCCCATGCCGGACACTCCTTCGCTGACCGCGCCGGTTACCTTGCCGCCGTCATCAAGCATTTTATTCATTTTTTGTATCGAGAAGCGGATTTCCTTGAGGATGTACCACACCTGTACGCCCAACGCAACCAAAAGGCCGGTGAGGATAAAGCTTATAGCGATAATCGTTATCTGAACAGCATCCATGGGCAGGTGAAAACCAATCCGACCAATGAGTAAAATAAGTATGGATCAAAAACCTATCGCTGTCAATGAGAATTATGGCTGCTGGAGGCCGACTTTGCGGGTAACAGTTGCCACTTTCCCGAACCGGCTCGTGGCAACGACCGTCAGCGTGTTGACGCCCGGTTCAAGGACGACTTGGGAAAAAAAATTGCCGTCGGAACGCACGACAACCGAAAATCCATTAATCATCACCGTCGCATCCGGATCCGTCCTTCCCAAGACATCCACGCGCTTATCCGTCGTCATGGTTTGATCTTTGGGCGATTCGATCACAAGACGCGGCGATTGATTGAGCCTTCGGTACTGTACCCCAAAGTAAAAAAGAAACGATGTTGCCAATAACGCAAACACCAAACCCAAAAAACGTCCGGGTGTCAGATAAAACCACGGTTTATTGAGCGGCTCGGTTACACCTTTCGGCAGCAAACTCGCGCGCGGAATTTCTGATGTCTGGCGCCGAAAAAACGCCAGCACCACCTCGCTGTCCAGCCCCAGATACGCGCTGTAATTTTTTACAAACCCTTTGGCATATGCCAACGACGGAAGTCTACTGTAGTCATCCGATTCAATCGCTTCGAGGAATTTGCGGCGGATTTTCGTAGCAGCCTCTACCTGGTCAAGCGATATATGTTTCTCCGTTCTTGTCTCCTGAAGGATGCTTCCGACCGTCTTCATGACTGTGTTTTATTGTTTATCTCCTGTTGCTGTACCAGATATTCATCCGCATTTTTTACCAGAACATCACGCGGCTTGCTTCCTTCTCCCGGGCCGATAATCCCTGCTTCTTCCAGCTGGTCAAGAATTCGCGCAGCCCGCGCATACCCCACGGACAACCGCCGTTGAAGAAGTGACGCCGATGCTTTATCATGCTGACAGATAAGCCGGAGCGCATCTTCAAATAATGCGTCGTGACCATCCCCGCCCACTGCCCCCATCTTTTTGGCACCCGTCGTCGGCTGATTTGTGACGTCTTCCGAATACTCAACTGCAACTTGCTGTTTTTTGAAAAAATCCATCACTTTTGTCACTTCGTGTTCCGATACAAACGTACCCTGGATCCGGGTTGGCTTGGCTTGATCCGGCGGCACATACAGCATGTCGCCCCGGCCCAAAAGTTTTTCGGCGCCGGGCATGTCAATGATCACCCGCGAATCCACCATGGAAGAAACGTTGAAGGCGATACGCGTCGGCACGTTGGCTTTAATAAGACCGGTAATGACGTCCACGCTTGGCCGTTGCGTCGCCAGCACCAGATGGATACCGGTCGCACGAGCCATCTGCGCAAGCCTACAAATCGTATCTTCGACCTCCACCGGTGCATAGGCCATAAGGTCCGCCAACTCATCAATGAGAATGACAATGAACGGCATCGCCTGAAACCCCGCCAGTTCATTGAACCCGTCGATATTCCGCACGCCAACTTCTGCAAACTGCTTATACCGGTGCTCCATTTCTATCATGGCCCACCGCAGCGCCGACAGGATTTTATCCTGCTCGACGATGACGGGAGTGAGGAGGTGCGGAATGCCGTTGTAGCCGGTAAGCTCCACCCGCTTGGGATCCACCATGATGAGGCGCACTTCCGAAGGGCTCGTACGAAAAAGGAGTGAACAGATCCATGAGTTAATGAGTACCGACTTTCCCGACCCGGTGGTACCGGCCACCAGCACATGGGGCATTTTAGCAATATCGGCAATCACCGCGGAACCGGAAACATCCAATCCCAAGGCCACTGCCAACTTGCTTTTTGCGCGGCGTAAGATTGGCGACTCCAGCATCTTTTTCAGTGTCACAAATTCCAACCCCCGGTTGGGTATTTCAATCCCGACCAGGTCGCGGCCCGGGATGGGCGCTTCGATACGCACCTGGCCGGTCGGGGCAGCCAGGGCAAGCGCCATGTCGCTGGAAAGGGAGGTAATCTTGGATACTTTTGTGCCGAGGGCAATTTTGAGTGCGTACTGGGTGACCGCCGGACCGGTGTTTACCTCTGCCACATGAGCGTCTATGCCGAAGCTGTCAAGCGTTTTTTCTATAATGTCGGCGTTCCTTTTCATATCCCCCCGGTCGGCTTTCTGACCCGGTCCGTCAGAAAGAAGCGACAGCGGTGGATATTCCCAAACTCCCTGGGTTGCTGGCGACTTGGTGGTCAGCGGCCCGATAAGACCGCCGGGAACCTCCGCAGGCTTTCCTTTGCCCGGTACCGGAGGAGGAACAATCGGCGCTTTCGCAAGCGGCCTTTCTTCTTCCTGACCTTTAATCCGCATGGGTAACTTTTCCTGACCAAAGAGCGGTTTATCCCGTTTGACAAAAAGCGTCTCACCCCACCGTCCGACCATCTCTATCAATCGACCCACAAGCGCAATACTCGCATTCACCATCCGGTCCAGCGATGCATTAAACAGGATCAGCACGCCGATGAGGAGTACCGCAGAATAGATAATGAGCGCAAGTTCCGCAGAAATCGCATCAGCCAATTTATTCCAGAGTACTTCACCTGCCACACCCGCCTGCATCAATGCCGCAAGACCAACAAGTACAATACCAAACCCCAGCGGCACGCGGGGGCTTCCGATATCGGATTTTATCTTAAAAAACAGAAGACTTAACAATACTAAAAACGGGGGCAATACATACATGAGCCACCCGAGCTGATAGATGAGCTCCTCACGAAGTCTGGTAAGGAGCGCCCCTTCTCCGAAGAATGAAACCGTGATGATCACGGCAAACAAAACAAGCCAGATCGCTCCGACCGTGGCGACGGTTTGTTTTTTCAGCTTGAAGGAAAACGGGTTTTTCCTTCTATATTTCCTTTTTCTTCCCCATTTCATGGCAGCAAGAATAGTATAGACAGATAGAGCGCGTTATTCAACCGGCAGAGAGTGTGGTATAATACAACTCCCGCAGGTAGCGCGGGTTTTTTGTTCTTATGAACATACGAAATATCGCCATCATCGCCCATGTGGATCACGGCAAAACCACGCTCGTGGACGGCATGCTCAAACAAACGCATACGTTCCGCGAAAATCAGGCCGAAATGACCCAGACGACCATTCTGGACACGGGCGATCTGGAACGCGAAAAAGGCATCACGATACTAGCCAAAAACACCGCAGTCGTCTACAAAAATACCAAAATCAATATTATTGATACTCCCGGACATGCGGACTTTAGCGGCGAAGTGGAGCGGGTCATCAATATGGCAGACGGAGCGCTTCTGGTGGTCGATGCCGCAGAAGGCCCGCTCCCGCAGACGCAGTTTGTGCTGAGTCAAGCCCTCATACATAACCTTAAAATTATCGTTGTCATCAATAAAATCGATCGAAAAGATGCCAGACCAGCCGAAGTGTTACGGCAGACCGAAGAGCTTTTTCTGCATTTGGCCCACCATGAAGGACACCTGGATTTCCCCGTACTGTATGCCGTGGGGCGCGAGGGCAAGGCTTGGTATGACTATCCGAAAGATATGCGTGGCGCGGCAACGTTAGAGCCGCTATTTGAAGCAATTCTTGCCAATATACCCAAACCCGCGGCAGATGCCGATAAACCGTTCAAAATGCTGGTTTCGACATTGGATTTTGACGATTATAAGGGCACCTATGCCATCGGCAAGGTGACGCAGGGGACGGTGTCGCCGGGCCAATCAATTGTACTTCTCAATGAAAACTCCCCCTGCGGATCATTTCGCGTCGAACAGGTATTTACGAGTGTTGGGCTTACGCGGGTAGAAACAAAGGAATCAATGCCGGGAGACATAATCGCCATTACGGGAATTCCGGATGTAGCCATTGGTCAAACCATCGCCGATCCGATTGATCCCACCGGCTACCCCATGATAAAAATCGAAGACCCGACACTCAAAATTCTCGTATCCGCCAATACCTCGCCGTTTGCCGGACGCGAGGGCAAGTTCTGTACTGCCCGGCAAATTTATCAGAGATTATTAAAAGAAAAACAAACAAATATTGGGCTCAAAATTTCTGAAAACCCCCAGGGCACGGGGTTTATCGTCGCAGGCCGGGGCGAATTGCATCTGGCGGTGCTTTTGGAAAACCTGCGCCGCGAAGGCTACGAAATGCAGGTTGCCAAACCGGAAGTTATTCTTAAAGAAGTCCAAGGGATACTATGCGAACCGTTTGAGGAAATCACAATAGAAATCGACAATGCGTATGTTGGCATCATTACCGAAGAGCTTGGCCGAAGGAAGGGAGAACTCCTCGATACGCATACCAATGATCGCGGCATTACCAAAATGGTGTACAAAGTCAGCAGCAGAAATCTATTGGGCTTTCGAGGCGAAATTCTCACCAAAACCCGCGGCAACGGGCTTTTTGCAACACGCTTCATCGGATATTTTCCGCTCTCGCCACATATACCAAAACTGCGAAACGGCGTTTTGGTATCGCTGGAAAGCGGTAAGTCTTCCGGCTATGCACTCACGACGGTCCAGGAGCGCGGCCGCGCATGTATCGGCCCGGGTGTCCCGGTATATGAAGGCATGATCATCGGGATCAACAATAGACAGGAAGACATAGAAATCAACGTCTGCAAAACAAAAAAACTGACGAACATTCATTCTGCAAATGCCGATGTTGCCATCCAACTCGACCCGCCGGTCGTATACAGCCTGGAACAGTGCCTGGATTTTATTGAGGAAGATGAATTGGTCGAAATCACACCCCTGAACCTGCGCCTCCGCAAAAAATACCTCACGAAAGTCGCCCGCGTCCGCGCCAAACGCGCTACCCAATCGTAATCTGAAATTTTGTCTCCAATGCCTGGGCAACACGCGCCAGGAGTGAAATCGACGGCCGCGCATTCATCCCCTCGAGACGCGAAATAACCGCTTGCCCGGTCCTTGCCCGACGGGCAAGTTCCTGTTGGGACATTTTCTTACGGATACGCGCCTCGATCATTTGACTTGCCACTTGGAACTCTGGCTCTAACGCTTCATAGGCGCGACGGAACTTTGCGTCTTTCATTAAATCCGCTTTTAGCTCTTCATGGGTAATCCATTGTTTTTTAGGTTTCATATTGTTTTAATCGTTTTAATGCTAATCGTATGGTCGATAATGGTGTCTTCTGTGTTTTTTTCATAAATAAGTATACTATCGCCACGCCATCTTCTACACTTCCAAACAACAGTCGATATCTGCCTGCCCTAAGCTCCCAAAGTCCGCTAGCTACTTTCTTTAAATAAGGCTGCGACAAACAAAATCCGTAATCTTTGAATAAATCAATGACTTTTACTATTCTTGTATTATCATCCTCATGTAGTGCACGGAGTTTCTCCTCAACTTCAGG
>JACREP010000014.1 GCA_016218185.1 Candidatus Gottesmanbacteria bacterium
GCCAAGGGGTGGTATACGTTTGTGGTGGCAATTGACGCGAGGAAAAAAAAGATCGGACAGGAAATCGCGCGCCTATACAAAGTGACGGTGACGCAGGTGCGGACAGAGCGGCTACACGGGAAGAGTAGGCGCAGCGGGAAAAAACAGCAACCGGTGGTAACATCCGATTGGAAAAAGGCGTTTGTACGGCTGGGCGCTGGTCAGCGGATCGAAGCGTTTCAGGCAGTAGAAGGAGAGAAAAAGTAATCCGACCAATCCGACCAATTAAACCAATTGGGCAAATGAATGATGAAACAAAAAGATATGAATACAAAGAGGAACAAGGGACTGCACGAAATTCTTGCGAAGCATTCTGGCAGGGACCAGTTTGGCCATGTGTCCGTGCGCCATCAGGGCGGCAGGCACAAACGGTATTACCGTGCGATTGACTGGAAGCGGGATAAGGATGGTATTGCCGGCCGGGTGGTATCTGTGGAGTACGATCCTAACCGATCGGCCGACGTTGCCCTGATTTGGTATGCTGACGGAGAGAAGCGGTATATATTGGCGCCGGAGGGACTCAAAGTGGGTAATACCGTGATAGCGGCTGTCCGGGCAGAGGTAACGGTGGGCAATGTGTTGACGCTGGGCAACATGCCGGTGGGGACACTCGTGCATAACGTGGAAGTCAAACCCGGTCGCGGTGCGCAAATGATACGCAGCGCCGGTACCGGGGCGACGGTACTTGCGGCAGAAGGCAATGTGGTACAATTGAAGCTTCCGTCCGGAGAAATCCGGGCTTTTGACGCCAAGTGCCGGGCAACCGTCGGCCAGGTGGGCAATGTCAACTGGCGCAACCGCTTCATAGGAAAAGCAGGCCGCAGCCGTCACATGGGCAGGCGGCCCGCCGTCCGGGGTGTTGCCCAAAATCCGCGTTCACACCCGCACGGAGGAGGCGAAGGGAGAAGCGGCATCGGCATGTCGTCGCCCAAGAGTCCTTGGGGGAAGCGGACGCTCGGGACAAAGACAAGGAAACGGAAAAAGTATAGCGATAAATACATTGTACAGAGGAGAAAATAATATGGCGCGATCAAGTAAAAAAGGTCCTTATATAGACAAGAAGTTGCTGGAAAAGGTCAATCGTCAGAAGGCCGGAGGTGACCGTGCGCCTATCAAAACATGGGCGAGGGCGTGTCAAATACCGCCGGAATTTGTAGGCCATCGGTTTGCTGTCCACAACGGGAGGTTGTTTCAGGAAGTGTTTGTCAGTGAGGCCATGGTGGGGCACCGCCTGGGTGAATTTTCACCAACGCGCACCTTCCGTGGTCATGGACAGGTGACGAAGCGGACAATGGAGAAGACGTAAAAAGTTAGTTAGCAACACGAGTTACTTCGTTACTTTGTAAAACAAAAACTAAGTAACTAAGTAACTAAGTAACTATTATGCTTTATAGTGCGACAGCAAAATATGTACGAGTGAGTCCGCGAAAGGTGCGGCTCGTTGCGGATGCGCTGCGATCGTGTACTGTCGATGTCGCGTTGCTCCAGCTGGGCAAGTTGCCCCACGCCGGCGCCGTATCGCTTATGAAAGTGATAGCCAGTGCCGTGGCCAACGCAAAGGCAAAACAGGCAGCGGAGGCCGCGCTTCGGTTCAAAACAATTGACGTGATGGGTGGTCCGGCAATGAAACGATGGAGAGCAGTATCCAAAGGTCAAGCACATGCATATAAAAAGAGAATGACACACATACGCATCGTCCTTACGGACGAAGATAACAAATTGACAAAGTAACAAATTAACAAATTAACGTATGGGACAAAAAATAAATCCAAAAGGTTTTCGACTCGGAACCGTATTTACTTGGAGTTCGCGGTGGTTTAGTGATAAGCGGCAGTATAAAACCTTATTTTTGGCGGACGTGAAGCTGCGGCAGGCACTGTTTGGTCGGCTGAAAACCGCGGGTTTGGCGCAGGTGGATATCGAGCGGTCAATTAATAAAATCAAGGTGTCGCTCCATGTCGCGCGGCCGGGCATGGTGATCGGTCGTGGCGGCACAGGTCTTGAGGAGCTGAAAAAATACACAGAAACGCTTTTGGGAGCTCAACACTCAGCCGGACGCCTGAAGGTAGATGTGACGGTTGAGCCGGTGAAAGAGCCAAACCTGCGTGCATACCTGGTGGCGATGTCGATTGCAGATCAATTGGCCAAGCGTATGCCGCACAAAAGAATAGCGAATCAATCGATAGAACGCGTGATGACGGCAGGGGCCAAAGGAGTACGGATTCTTTTGTCAGGAAGAATTGCCGGGGCAGAAATTGCACGGCGCGAGCGGTTTCAGGCGGGGACCGTGCCGTTATCCACCATCAGAGAAGATGTGGACTTTGCTGCGGTTCCTGCGGTAACGCGATCAGGGTACGTCGGAATAAAAGTGTGGATATGCAGAAAAACATGATAAGCGCGGATCGTAGCGGATCACACGGATATCCGTGAGAATCAGTTACTATCAGTGTTGATCGTTTTTATTATGTTGGCACCAAAGCGGGCAAAATTTCGAAAAGCATTCAGGGGAAAGCGGCGGGGGGTTTCCATCCGGGGCAGTAACGTGAATTTCGGAGAATATGGTCTCAAGGCCGCAACGGTTGGCTGGGTCGGCAGCAGACAAATAGAAGCAGCACGCCGGGCACTGACCCATGCGATACGGCGCGGCGGAAGAGTATGGATACGGGTGTTTCCCGATAAGCCGATTACCAAAAAGCCGCCGGAAACACGGATGGGCAGCGGCAAAGGTGATGTGGCAGAATATGTTGCGGTGGTCCGGCCGGGCCGGATACTTTTTGAAATGACAGGAGTAAGCCGCGATCAGGCAAAAGAAGCACTCCGGTTGGCAAGTGCGAAATTACCGATCAGGACAATCTTTGTAGAAAAAAGTTCATAATAACATGAAAAAGAAAGAAAAAAATACCGTAAGAGCTATGAGTATTTCGGAGTTGGAAAAAGAGGTGCGGGACGCGGAAGGCAAAATGGTCTCCGTTTCCGGCGAGGGGAAAAATACCAGAAAGATGCGGGAACTTCGGAGGCGCGTAGCGGTCATTGCCACGTATATACGGGAAAAGGAGCTCGTCCATGGCTAACGAACAAAAAGGATTTATCGGTACTGTGGTGTCTACAAGCATGACCAAAACGGTGACGGTCGCCGTCACGCACGTACGCCGGCACCCGTTGTATAAAAAACAGGTACGAAGGACCCGCAGGTACGCAGCACATAACGAGTCGATGGCACTTTCAGTTGGTGATACAGTGCGTATTGTTTCTACCAGACCCGTTTCGAAAACGAAACACTTTATCGTGAAGGAGAAAATTATATGATTCAACGCCGTTCTACCATCACCGCCGCGGATAATTCAGGAGTGGAGCTCATGACCGTCATTCACATTTACGGCGCATCAAAGCAAAAATTTGCCTCATTGGGTGCTATTGTCCAGTGTGTGGTCAAACGTGCGGATCCGGGAGGGACGGTGAAGGACGATGAGTTGGTAAAGGTGGTTATCGTGCGCATACGGAAAGAATGTCATAGAACTGACGGATCATATATTCGTTTTGATGATAATGCAGGAGTGGTGATTGATAATCCAAAAGACAAAAACCCGCGCGGTACCCGCGTGTTCGGTCCGATTGCGCGGGAATTGAAAGAGAAAGGGTTTGATAAAATCGTGAGCATGGCGGAGGAAGTATATTAAAAAGAAGATATGAAGATAAAAAAGGGAGACACCATCATTATTACGGCCGGGAAAGACAAAGGGAAGAAGGGAAAAGTAGAAGCCATATTCCCTGGAGAAGAAACTCTTGCGGTGGCTGGTGTGGGTATATATAAGCGACACATGAAAAAGAGGGATGAAAAACACCCCGGCGGGATCATCGATATGACCCGGCCAATTCCGGTGGCCAGCGTCGCGCTGTTGTGCCCCACGTGCAAACAGCAAACACGTGTGGGTTACCTGGTGACGAAGGGAGCCAAAATCCGCATCTGCCGAAAATGTGAGGCAAAGATATAACAGCTATGGAAACACTGCAGGAGAAATACAAAAAAGAAATTTTGCCCAAACTGATGCGTGAGTTTGGTATTGTCAATCCGATGGCGGTACCCAGGCTTGTGAAGATCGTGGTGAACTGCGGCGTGGGCGAAGCGGTCGCCGATAAAAAGGTCGTTGAGAAAGTCAGCAGTCAGTTGGCGGTGATCTGCGGTCAGAAGCCGCAGATAACCCGGGCCAAACGCGCCATCTCCACGTTTAAACTTCGTGCGGGAGACGCCGTGGGACTTCGGGTTACCATTCGAGGAATTCGCATGTGGGATTTTTTCGTCAAGCTGATCATGCTTGCCCTCCCGCGGGTACGCGATTTCCGCGGCGTACCCGGAAAAGGATTTGATCAGCAGGGAAATTACACATTAGGAATAGCCGAGCAAACGATTTTTCCGGAACTGGACTATCAGTTGGCAGATAAAGTGCGGGGGTTTGAGATAACATTTGTTACCAACAGTAAGGATCCCAAAATAGGCAGAGCGCTCCTTGCGCATTTAGGTATGCCGTTTGAAAAGGACCTGCCTGCGCAGGTAGGGTAAATTATGGCAAAGATATCAGACATTGTAAAATTTCAAAAAAAACAGAAGTATGTCGTGCGGCATCGCAACCGGTGCTCGCTGTGCGGCAGGTCAAGGGGCTATATACGCAAATTCGGTATTTGCAGGCTCTGTTTTCGTGCACATGCACACAAAGGAGAATTGCCGGGTGTCATAAAAGCATCCTGGTAACAGGGGAAAATATGGTAAATGATCCGATTGGAGACATGCTTGCTCAGATAAAGAATGCCGCAATGGCGGGCAAATACGTGGTGGAACTGCCGCACTCCCGTATGAAAACCCAAGTGGCAGAGGTGCTGGTCCAAGAGGGATATCTTGCCGCGGCCGAACCGTTTGGAGACAAGCCCAAGCTTATGCTTCGTCTGCATTTGAAGTCAAAAGAGGCATCGGCTATCCGTGATATCAAACGCGTAAGTAAACCTAGCCTCCGATGGTATGTGACGAAGGATAAGGTACCGCAGGTATTGGGGGGTATGGGGATTGCCGTTCTTTCGACATCAGCCGGGATCATGACCGGGAGTGAGGCAAAGAAACGGGGGATCGGCGGAGAATTATTGTGTACGGTATGGTGAGAGGTTATCTTATGTCGCGTATAGGAAATGCACCAATTACAGTTCCCAACCAAGTCGCTATCAGCGTGGAGAAATCTACGGTGAACGTAGTGGGTCCTAAAGGGGAGCTTTGTTTGTCGATTCCGTCAGGCATCGGCGTTACGCAGTCGGATGGAACCGTTCGTATCGTGCGAAAAGGAGCGGATGGGGCCATGCACGGATTATTGCGGGCGCAGCTTGCCAATGCATTGATTGGAGTGACGAAAGGGTGGACCAAGACATTAGAGCTTTCCGGCGTGGGCTATCGCGCAGTCATGGCGGGCGCGGACGTGACCATCGCAATCGGGTTTTCCCATCCGGTAACGGTGAAACCACCTGCGGGGATTACGTTTACCATACAAGAAAATACCATTGTGGTGTCCGGTACAGATAAACAGTTGGTCGGTCAGGTTGCGGCGGGTATTCGCGCGATTAAAAAGCCGGAGCCATACAAAGGGAAGGGGATCAAATACGCAGGTGAACATATCCGTAAGAAAGCAGGAAAAGCTGCAAAAGCCATCGGCGGGGCGCCGGGGGCAGCCGGCAAATAAAGAGCAAGACAGCAGAATAGCAAAATAAAGATTATGAATAAAAGAAAGACATTGCGAATAGCCAGAATTCGAAGAATCAGAGCCAAGGTGTTCGGCACCACGGACCGGCCGCGGATGAGGGTATTCCGGTCCAACACGGGGCTGTATGTCCAGCTCATCGATGATGACAAACGGGTTACCGTCGCTTCAAGCCGCGTTGCCGGTAAGACCATCGCGCAGGCTAAACAACTCGGCGCTGCTATCGCCCAAATTGCGAAAGAACGTAAAATTTCGTCGGTCGTATTTGACCGTGGCGGGTATCGCTATCATGGAGCAATACAGGCGATCGCCGATACAGCGCGCGAAGGAGGGATCAAGATATGAGATATCAAGGACGGGGAGACTCTCGGGTGAGTGAATTTGAAGAAAAAGTGGTACAGGTGAACCGCGTATCCAAAAAGACCAAAGGCGGCAATAAAATCAGTTTTTCAGTGCTTGCGGTGGTGGGTGATCGCAAAGGGCGCGTGGGAGTAGGCTTGGGCGGGGCACCGGATGTATCCTCGGCAGTCCGCAAGGCGGTCACATATGCCAAAAAACACTTCATTACCGTCCCGATGCGCGGAACGACCATTCCGCACGTTGTCATGTTGAAGCGGGGAGCAGCGAAGGTGCTCATCAAACCTGCACCTCCCGGTACCGGAGTGATTGCAGGAGGCGCCGTGCGTGCGGTAGTGGAGGCAGCTGGCATCCGCGATATCGTTTCAAAAATATTAGGGAGTAAAAATCAGGCCTCCAACGTCTATGCGACCATCGAGGCGCTAACACAATTTAAAACCAAATAACCGTTATATATATTATATGAATTTATCCCAATTACCTAAAATTGTCGTCATTTCCAAAAAGCGATTAGGACGCGGGCACGGATCCGGAAAAGTGAAAACTTCCGGCCGCGGTACCAAAGGGCAAAAAGCCCGGGGAGGGATGCCGCTCGGATTTGAAGGCGGACAGTTGTCCATCACGAAACGGTTACCCTTTCTTCGGGGAAAAGGGGTAAATACCGCCCAACCCAAGGCAGTTGCCATACCGGTATCCAAACTCGCAAATCTTCCAACCGGGACAAACGTGACCATCGCGGTACTTAAAAAATATGGCATTATCCTTCAACGCAATCCCCATGTTAAACTGGTAGGTACGGGCAATATAAAATTTTCCCTTACGGTGGCACTTCCGTGTACGGGATCTGCAAAAAAGGCTATCGAAAAGGCCGGAGGGACTGTTGTTGTCTAACCATGAATACACTGCTGGCTCCGCTTATCAACAGCTGGAAAACGCCGGAACTTCGGAAAAAAATTCTTCTCACTGCACTCCTGTTTGTCGTCTTTCGGATTTTCGCCCATATTCCCATCCCGGGCGTTGACACGGTGAAGCTTAAAGCGTTATTTGCGCAGAACCAATTTTTGGGACTTCTGGATATATTTTCCGGGGGCACCTTGGTGAATTTTTCCGTCATGGCGCTGGGCCTTAACCCATACATCAATGCATCAATTATCCTGCAGCTGTTGACCATTGTATTCCCGAGTCTCGAGGAACTTTCCAAAGAAGGAGAATACGGTCGGGAAAAAATGAACCAATATACGAGGTTTCTGACGGTGCCGCTTGCTGCTGTTCAGTCCATCGGCATGTACGCGCTTCTTAAGAATCAGGGAATTGTGGCAACGGTTTCTCCGTTGACGCTCGTGACGATGATTCTCACCATGACAGCCGGAACGCTTCTTGCGATGTGGATCGGAGAACTCGTCACCGAATACGGGATAGGCAACGGCATATCCCTTCTTATTTTCGCCGGAATTGTCGGGCGAATGCCGGTCGTGTTGGGACAGACCGTTACCAGTGTGACCAGCGAATACGTGACCAATATTGTGCTATTTGTGGTCCTTGCGGTGTTGGTGATTGCGGCAACCGTTTTTGTGAATGAGGCGGTTCGGCGCATTACGGTACACTATGCCAGAAGAATCAGGGGAAATAAAGTGTATGGCGGACAAACAAGTTATTTGCCGCTCAGAGTCAATCAGGCGGGGGTTATCCCCATAATTTTTGCCGTGTCTATGGTGTTGTTACCGTCGTTGGTCGGCGGGTTTTTGCACCAGGTGCGAAATCCGGCACTGGCGAATTTCGGAAAACTCCTCACGTCGCTGTTTAACCCCAACGGCGTTGCCTACAACGCAATATACTTTTTGCTCGTGATCGGATTTACCTATTTTTATACGGCCATTACGTTTAACCCCGCCAAAATTGCCGGAGAAATTCAGAAATACGGCGGATTTATTCCCGGTATTCGGCCGGGTGCGCCTACGGCCGGCTACCTCAACTACATCCTGACGCGGATTACTCTGGCCGGGGCGCTCTTTTTGGGAGCTATCGCAATCCTTCCGTCCTTTGCCAGACAGATTTCCGGCGTGTCAACACTTTTGATCGGAGGAACAGGAGTGCTCATCGTGGTGTCGGTGGTCCTTGAAACAGTGAAGGCGTTAGAGGCACAGCTGGTGATGAGAAATTATGAAGGATTCTTGAAAGAATGACTGTTTCAGTGTCATTGCGAGGAGTCCCGATCCAATCGGGACGACGTGGCAATCTTTTTTAGATCATTTGAGAGATTGCTTCGCCGTGGGAACGGTCTCGCAATGACAAAAAAACACTATGCATATTGTTTTTTTCGGTCCCGAGGGATCAGGCAAAGGGACGCAGGCGAAGCAACTCGGCGACAAACTGGGAGTACCGGTGTTGACCTCCGGTGATTTAGTCCGGGTTGCGGCAGCCAACGATAACGGGCTCTTAGGCGAAGCGTGCCGTCAGGCACTCACAAGCGGAATCTATGTTGCGGATGCCGAAATGTTTGAATTATGGAACAGGAGATTAGGACAGCCCGATGCAGCCGCCGGATGGATCATGGACGGATTCCCGAGGACGCGCCAGCAGGCAATATTTCTGGATAAGAAAACTCAGCAGTATGGATATGCGGTAGATAAAGTGCTGCACATCACACTTTCCGAAGAAGAATCCATTCGACGTCTTCTTGCACGTGCCCGACCGCTTCTGCCCGGCAGCAGCGAATTGCACGATTCACCGGAGCGAATTCAACGGCGTTTGGCTTCGTACCGCCGGAACGAGCAGCCGGTACTGGACTTCTATAACAAGCTCGGAATACTCGTGGAAATCAACGGTGAACAACCCCGTGAAGTCGTGCACCGGGAGATCGTTTCAAAGATCCTATGAAACTTATTGCAATCGTCGGCATGCCGGGGGCAGGAAAAAGCGTGGCTGCGGATTTTTTCCGAAATAAAGGAATATCGGTACTTCGGTTTGGCGACGAAACAGATCGCGGAGTGGCAGCCGCCGGAAAAGAACCTACAGAACAAAATGAACGCGAATGGCGCGAGGCGATCCGGCGTGAACTTGGCATGGCGGCAATGGCAATAAAGATTGAACCCAGGATTATTGAGGCCGTCAAAGAACATGACACGATCGTCCTTGACGGATTATATTCATGGGAAGAGTATGTTTATTTGAAAGAAAAATTTGAGGGATTAACGCTTCTTTGTATTTGGGCAGCGCCTACGGTTCGTTATGAGCGGCTAGGCAAGCGCGCAGTCAGACCGTTGACCGTCAGTGAAGCACGAAGCCGGGATATTGCCGAAATAGAACAACTCAATAAAGGCGGTCCCATCGCTATTTCTGATTATCTTATCGAAAACAATAGCGATCAGGCGTCGTTTATGGACCGGCTTGAGCAATTTTTTTCCACCGTATGAATATCAAAACGAAGGAAGAAATTGTCATCATGCAGGAGGGAGGACGCCGACTGGGTAGTATTCTTCAGGAACTCCTCGCAATGGCCAATCCTGGCGTGACGCTTCTTGCCATAGACACACGTGCAGATGAGCTTATTGTCCGGGCCGGCGGGTTTCCTTCTTTTAAAACAGTCAAAGGCTACGCGCACGCAACCTGTTTGTGCGTGAATGATGAAGTGGTGCACGGTGTCCCGACCCCGCGGCAGTTGAAAGAGGGGGATATCTTAACTATAGACATAGGGTTGGTTTATGGCGGGCTGCACACGGATACGGCGTGGACGAAAATAGTGCAAAGTGCAAAGAGTAAAGAGAAAAGTGAACAACAAGAAGAAAAAGAAAAATTCCTTAAGACAGGAGAAAAAGCATTATGGGAAGCCATCAATCAGGC
>JACREP010000106.1 GCA_016218185.1 Candidatus Gottesmanbacteria bacterium
ATACTGCGCTAAATCAAGCTTTAAACTGCCGGCAACTTTTTTCATAGCCGCAATTTGCGCGGTCCCTCCCACGCGCGATACCGAAATACCGACGTTGAGTGCCGGCCGCTGACCCGCATTGAACAGGTCGGGCTCCAAAAACAGTTGTCCGTCGGTGATTGAGATCACATTGGTCGGTATGTAGGCAGACATGTCGTTGGCCTGTGTTTCGATGATGGGGAGTGCTGTGATGGACCCGCCTCCGTTGGATTCGTCTAAGCGGCATGCACGCTCGAGCAACCGGCTATGAAGATAAAACACGTCACCCGGATACGCCTCCCGTCCCGACGGCCGCTTCAGTACCAAAGACAGTTCCCGGTAGGCCCATGCGTGTTTGGACAAATCATCATATATCACCAACACGTCCTTCCCTTTATCCATAAAATATTCTGCCATCGCGCAACCCGCGTACGGAGCGATATATTGATAGGACGCGGAACCACTTGCGGGAGCCGCGATAATAATGGTATGTGCCAGCGCTTTATGTGCGACGAGTTCCGCAGCTACCTGAGCAATGCGGGACGTCTTTTGCCCGATGGCGACATAGATGCAGATCACATCCTGATCTTTTTGATTAATGATCGTATCAATGACGATTGACGTTTTACCGGTATTGCGATCTCCGATAATCAGTTCCCTCTGTCCGCGACCGATAGGAATCATCGCATCTATTGCTTTTATACCTGTCTGCAACGGTGTCGATACCCCGCGTCTGGCAACCACCCCCGGAGCAATCTTTTCTAACGGGTACTGCGCTTTGGCAGCTATGCGTCCCGCACCGTCTATGGGCATGCCCAACGGATTAATGACGCGGCCTAAAAATTGTTCACCCACAGGTATGGACAACAGCTGTCCGGTACTTCGCACCTCATCACCCTCAGAGAGCGTCAGGTAATCGCCCAGCACAATGGCTCCCACACGATCTTCCTCCAAATTCATGGCAAAGCCGGCAACCCCGCCGGGAAACTCCAGACGCTCAAGATACGCGACCTGCGGCAATCCCGACAGCTGCACCACACCGTCAGACACCGACAGGATATGTCCCACGTGCTTGGCGTCAAGTGTCGGTTCAAACGATGCTATTTTTTTCGCCAGATTTTTGGCGATGGTGATCTCCAACGAACTCTTCATAGAAAAATTATTCCAAAAGCGATTGCGCGAGTACATCCAACTGATGGGCAAGCGACGTATCCACGATCCAATCACCGACCTGAATCCGAATGCCGGCCAAAAGTTCAGATTTGACCCGCACGGAAAGCTGTACCGTATGCCCCAGGATGCGGCCAAGCAACTGACGTATCTGTTCTTTTTCTCTCTGCGTCAGGGGAACACTGCTGTCGACGGTTGCCTGTTTTTCCTGTTTTGCAGCGGCAGTCACCCGGTGAAGGAATGTTTTTACTTTCCCCACCGCGGGAGAATCCTTTTCAACATGACGTAAGTATCCGACAATGCCGTCTACAAACCCGCGAGCATCACGACTGAGTGTTTGCATAATGAGTTACTTATTTATGTGCTTCATTGTCTCTAAATCCCGTAGGTGTTTGGCCACAACTTTATGTTTGTCTTCAGATGTAAGGACGCTGGTGAGAAGCCGCTTGGTCATAAGTTCCGCCAGTTCAACCGCACTTCTTTGCAGGTCTTTTTCCATGCCTGCTCGCACGCGCACAACCTCTTCGCGCCCCTTTTCAATGATGCGTTCCGCCTCCTGGTGGGCGGCGGCCAGTACATCCTTTTCCTCTTCTTTTATCTGCTTTCTGGCCTCTTCTATCATTGCCTGACCCTCTCTTCGGCTTTCATCCAGTAACTTCTGCTTTTTTTCCTTCAGCTTTTCTTCTTCTTCACGCAATACTCGCGTCAGTGCCAGACCTTCTTCTATCTGGCGTCTCCTTTTCTCCAGCATCGACAGTACCGGCTTATAGAGAAGCTTAGCCAGCACCAGTACAATGATAGAAAAATTTACAATCTGCGCAAGCAACAAGCTTGGCTCAATGCCCAGTTTTTCCATACCTACTCCCTTTAAACGAACTTAATAATAAGAGCGGCCACCAGCGCGTAAATGGCGATAGCCTCAGCAAAGGCAAGACCCAGTATCATGCTGGTACGTACTTCCGCCGCTGCTTCAGGATTTCTTCCGATCGCTTCCATCGCTTTGGCGGTTAACAGTCCGATTGCCAGTGCCGGCATCCCCCCACCGACGGCAATCGTAACACCCGTCATAATCAATTTTACAGATGCTTCATCCATATCTTCCACCTCCTTTCACTAGAAACAGTTTGCGAATTTTATGAGTATTACTGTTTCTTGTGTCCTCCTAAGTCCGCTCTTCGAGCCGCGCTACGAATAGTAGGTAAGGCGAGAAGGAAGGACAGGAGGACCTTCTCATTATTATATTAGTCCTACTCACCATGCGAAACCGCAACATTCAAAAATACCGCAGTGAGCATGGAAAAAACCAGCGCCTGGATAAACCCCACAAAGAGCTCCATCATAAGAAACGGCAACGGGACAACAAAGGGCATAAGAAATGCCATGACCGCCAAAAGCACTTCTCCGGCGAAAATATTGCCGAACAGACGGAAGGCAAACGAAACAACTTTTGATACCTCCGAAATGATTTCGAGTATTCCCAACACAAAATAGATGGGGTCCTTAAAATTTAAAAACCTGCTGCTGTAGTGGATGCCCACGGTTTGAAAACCAAAGTATTGGATGGCGAATACCGCGACTATGGCCAAAGCCAGCGTGGTATTGAGGTCTGCCGTGGCGCCTCGGAGAAGAGGAGTAAATTCTTCCCCATGGAAAAAGCCGATGGTCCCCACACCGGGCAAAAGTCCGACCCAGTTGGCTGCAATGATAAACAAAAACAGAGACGCCAGAAGCGGGAAAAATTTTGCTATATGTTTGCCGGTGACGGAGGCAAAAAAATCATAGAGACCCCCAACGATAAGTTCCACGATTGATTGTCCATATCCGGGTATGAGCCGCAGATTCCGGGTTGTCAGCATGGTTATGAGGATCAAAATTCCCATCACCAACCAGGTCGTAAGGAGGGCATTCGTAATGGGCATTCCGGCCACGGTCCAAAGTTTTTCTGCAGATAATGAAATATGCGGCATAGCAGCAATGTTATTTTTTCGTAATGATATCTCTCACAATTTTATAAAATGACAAACCGGAAATAACAATACCCAACAAAAGAAATGAGAGCGTTCCTTTGGGATATATGGACCATACGCGATCCACATATCCTCCCAGGAGCGCCCCTCCGGCGATGGGCACCGCTATAGTAAATCCTATATGCCCAACAAATCCCAAATAATAATACCAATCAGGACCAATGCTTCCGGTTTTAGCGGAATCTTCTTTTTTTGTTTTATGAAGACCGCTGCCATTCAGTATTAAATCGTAACGCTCCTTGGCCTGCATAGCTATTGTATAAAATAAATTCCCGGTAAGTCAACCGGTATGTTCGCCGCTGGCTACGCGTTTCGCCTCGTCAACGAGAAGAATCAGCCGATCGTCTTTCTGATCCACTTTCCCGCTTACGCAAATTACCAGGTCGCGCATCCAAAGATCTGCCGTACGGGCAAAAAGTTTCGGAAATATCACCAATTCTATAGACCCCGTGGTATCTTCAAGTCGTACAAACGCCATTTCGTTATTTCCGGATTTGGTGACGACCTTTTTCACGTTTGTCACAATACCCGCGACCGTTACGCGCTCTCCGACCCGGTTGCTGCTGATTTCTGCCATTGGAACAGCGGATAAGCCCTCCAGAGCGGGGAGAAACGGTTCCAGGGGGTGCGCGGTCAGGTAAAACCCGAGCAATTCTTTTTCAAAAGCCAAAAGTTGCTCGCGCGGCAGTTCGCTACCGTGGTATATCCGGTGCGAAGGCTTAAGGGTCGAATATTCCTCGCCGTCAAACAGCCCGACCTGGCCGGCGGCGACGGCCTTTTTCTGTTTATGCGTCTCCTCCATAATTTCCGCAAGGCCTGCAAGGAGTCCCGCACGTGACCCAAACGCATCCATAGCTCCTGTCCGAATCAGGCTTTCGAATGTCTTTTTGTTTACGCGCGCTGTATCCACACGGGATACCACGTCATGGATATCGGTAAACGGACGGGCGCTGCGGGCAGCAAGGATGCTTTCAATTGCCGCAGTGCCAACATTTTTTATGGCAGAAAGTCCGAAGCGGATAGCTTGCCCTGAGGCGGTCGTTGAGCGTTCTATCGAAAATTCCACTCCCGAACGGTTGATATCCGGAGGAAGAAGGAGAATTCCGTTTCTGCGGCACTCGGCAACCGCCAAAGCTATCTTGTCATCACGGGTTGGTCCGGTATTGGCTCGCGTTTCGGCAGCAAGCACTGCAGTCATGTACTCTACCGGATAATTCGCCTTAAGATACGCCGTCTGATACGCAATCATTGCATAGCAGGCAGCATG
>JACREP010000107.1 GCA_016218185.1 Candidatus Gottesmanbacteria bacterium
CCCCGGGGGTGAACATGAATATTTGCGTCTAACCCGGAACGCTAATATGGCTTCGCGGGAAGGGCGTGCCGCACGTCCGTGGCAACGGCCGCGGCGACCAGTACGTCCGCATCCAGATAAAAATCCCCACGCACCTTAATCGCAGACAGAGAGAGTTATTAGAAGAATTTGACTTTTACCCAGAGAGAGAGTACATTCCCAGTTATCTATCTGTCCGGAGGAGGTGGATTTCATGATTGGAGCGATAGAAAGAGGAGTACGTTTTCAGAGGATATGGATTGATAGTAGTATGTCCGAGACAATATTTAAGCTCCCAGAAGGTGGCGGTGGTGCCCAGGTAAAACTGACCGATGAGGAACACGGTCTGAGAAGTAGAAATACGGCAGAAGGAGCCGCGTACAAGCATAATCACGAGCACAGAAAGTACGAGCGACTCCTTGACGAAAGGCAAAGTGCATTACCAGCTGACCAACGACGCTTGTGGACTGCCGCCCTTGATCGTACAGGCGGAGACAGCGATCTTCCTTTGGAAGTGCGACATACGCACAATCTTTCTGGTGGGATATAGCATGAATCGGGAGGTAGCGTAACGATTGTGTACTGTTGGACCAACATTCAACAGAAAGATCAGGAAGAGCAGTGATTCTGTGCCAGGCGGCGGGCCTGAGTAGGCTGAGATACATCGGTAACGCCTTTATCAACCTAGTCTTGACACGTTTAATGATTTTTCATACAATATAGTTATGTTAAGTACCAAGATGTATACTCCAGAACAAGTAGCTGATATGCTCCAACTGAGTAAGAATACGGTCTATGGTCTGATTGGCCGCGGGGAGATCATAGCCAAAAAAATCGGGAGAGTGTACCGGATTCCCGCCCGCTCTATTTCCTACGTTTTCAGCGGCCTGGACGATGACCTGTTGGCCGCACAACGGGAAGATGAAAAACAGCTTGCGGTCATAGAAACCGCTATTTCCCGTGCCCGTTCCGGACGGTAATGTATGTCACCGCGCGCGTTTGTGGATTCCGACGTGATCATAGCATCGCTATTGACGCCCAAAGGCGCATCAGCTGCACTTCTGGAAAGATCAGATTGCACGTTTTGTATTTCAAACGTTTCCCGTACAGAGCTTGGGATCGTAGCAGCAGAGCTTCATATTGATAAAAAGAGGTTGGTTCGCACCATTGCCAAACAGTTCTTCCTTGTGGTTTTGAAGCAATATATTAGTACGATAAAGCAAAGATACTCTCAGTATGTACGTGATGTAGACGATGCGCACATCGTGGCAGGGGCGAGGGCCGGAAAGGTGCAGTTCCTGGTCACTTATAACCAGAAGCACTTTCGTGGAGAAAAGATTAAACACGATCTTGATATCGTCGTTCTGACTCCTGCGCTTTTCTTGCAATACTTGCGAAGTCGGAATTAACGGGATATACTACAGTTGTTTGGAAGGATGAGGTGGGGAGACCCGCCGTTTTTTTTAGAAAAGTTACTACCCGCCGCAACTTACTTTGCGCCTCAAAACGCTTGCTATTCGCAGGCGGCGCAAAGAGCGTTTGCTGGCGGGTCGAGAGGCCACTATGCTGCTTCGCTGGGAAGCGAACCAGCATGTGGACACTACGATGCCGGCAACAATCAGAAGCGAATTTAGCTTAGCACTCAATCAAGTCGCCACCGAGCGGGGAATTGATCCGCAAGTGGTTTTGGATACCATCAAAGCCGCCATTTTGGCAGCCTATCGCAAGGATTACGGGACCACCGAACTGGAGACATTGACCGTCGAGGTAAATGCGGACACCGGTGAGGCAAAAATCTTTAAAGACGGCAAAGATATTACTCCTCCGGGCTTTGGCCGGATCGCTGCACAAACCGCCAAACAAGTCATCCTCCAGCGGATCCGCGAAGCGGAAAAGCAGGCGGTACTTGCTGATTTTCAGACCAAAGTGGGATCGATCGTCTCGGGTATGGTGCTCCGGTTTGACGGCCCCAACGTGATAGTGGATATCGGCCGGACCCAGGCCGTCATGCCGCCCCAGGAACAAAGCCAAAGCGAGCGGTATCACCTGAACCAACGCCTGACGTTTTACATTGAAGGTATCCGCGAAACCATGCGGGGCAACGAGATTATCGTTTCCCGCGGCCACAAAGGACTGGTCGAAGGATTATTTAAGCGCGAGGTGCCTGAGGTGTCATCCGGTGCGGTCGAGTTGCGTGTTGTAGCACGCGAGGCAGGCGGACGCACTAAAGTTGCGGTGTATTCCACGCAGACGGGCGTGGATCCGGTAGGCTCCTGCGTGGGGCAGAAGGGTGTACGCGTGCAGGCCGTGATTGCAGAAATGGGCGGCAGTGAAAAAGTGGATATCATCCAGTGGAACGACGACCCCAAGCAGTTTATTACTTCAGCTCTGGCGCCTGCCAAAGATTTAGACATTGCGCTCGATGAAAAGAAAAAGGCAGCGGTGGTGACTGCTCCGGAAGATCAGCTTTCGTTGGCTATCGGCCGCGACGGCCAAAACGTGCGTCTGGCTGCTAAGCTCACGGGTTGGAAGATAGATATCCGCGGAAAAGAAGCAACGCAAGCAAGTCCGGCAACACAAGCAACACAAGCTACAGCAGCTGAAAAAAAAGAGCCAAAAACAGAGACTCCGTCCACCTCCGCTGAAGCTCCGGCGGACAAGCAAGTTAAATCTGAATAAGATATGAAACTTGGGGGACGACCGGTTATCAAAAAACATGACGAAAACAAAGGCACAGGCAAGTGTTTCTTCTTCCAGCAGGCCGCCAATTGTGGCGGTGTTGGGCCACGTTGACCACGGCAAAACCACGCTTCTTGATACGATCAGACATACATCCGTTGCAGCAGAGGAACACGGCGG
>JACREP010000108.1 GCA_016218185.1 Candidatus Gottesmanbacteria bacterium
TGGGATAGGTGGGAGAGAGGGTCACTGTCATTGCGAGGACTATAGGACGCGGCAATCTAGCTTAGAGATCGCCACGCTCCGCTCGCGATGACAATTGGCTTAAGTTCTTTTATTCGTTGAAGTAATGCTTCCCGTTCATTTTTTAATTTCCCTGCTTCTACTTCATCAAATAATTGTTTAAGGATTTTACCCACCGCCGGTCCGGGTTTGATGCTGTATTCGCCCATCACGTCATGGCCGTCAATTTTAAGATCAGCAACCGTGAAGGCGAGCTTCTGCACCTCTTCAAGGCGTTTTTTAAACAGCTCGAGTCTCCACGATGTCTCCCGTGCGCCGCCGCCCAGCCGGTCGCCGATACGAAGGGCCAGCATGTCCGGCAGGTTGTCTTTTCCGACCCTTCGGATAAAGCGCCGGAGCGCCGCGTCGGTTTGCCGCTCATCCACCGAGAATTGGTGCCAGCGGATAAGGGTGAGAAGCTTTTCCGACTGGTGGCGCGAAAGCCGGAGTCTCTGGGCAATGGTCCGGGTAATTCGGGTGCCGACCACTTCGTGATTGTAAAACGTGATGACGCCGGATGCGTCCTTATGGAATGTTTTCGGCTTGCCGATGTCATGGAGAAGCGTAGCCAACCGCACCAGCGGATCGGATGACGGGCAGTATTTGAGTGCCATGACCGAATGCGTACCCACGTCGTAAATATGGTGCCGTAAAGGGCTTTTTTGCGGAGTGCCAAAAGCCTCTTCCAGTTCCGGAACGATGAAGTGCAGAAGTCCGGTATTTTTTAACACGAGTATCGCATCTGCTGCATGGGGAGCACCAAGGAGTCGAAAGAGTTCATCGCGTACGCGCTCAATGGAAATTTTTACCAGGAGTGCTGCGTTGGATGTTATGGCAGCGGCAGTTTTTTCATCGATAATAAATCCCAGTTCCGCCGCAATGCGGATAGCGCGCATCATGCGCAGTGCATCTTCGGCAAACCGCGTGTTAGCGTCGCCGACTGCACGGATAATTTTGTCTTTAAGATCTTTTTGCCCGTTATACGGATCAACGAGAATTTTACCGTCGGCGGCAATGGCGCTGATGGTAAAGTCACGGCGTGAAAGGTCTTCCTCGATGGTTTTTCCCCACGTAATTTTGTCCGGATGCCGATGATCTTTGTACCCTTGTTCACTTCGATATGTTGTAATTTCATAAATATCTGCAGGTTTCAGTTCGTCCACACCGGGTGTGTGAACTTCTTTCACACCCGGTGTGAAAATTTTTATCCCCACGGTCCCAAACTGATTGTCGTAGAAACTATCAGGAAAAAGTTTGAGGATTTCCTCCGGCCTTGCGTTTGTGGTAAAGTCCCAGCCTTTGGTGGATTTATCCATAAGAAGATCCCGCACTGATCCGCCCACGGCATAGGCTTCAAACCCTGCCCTTTTCAATGTGTCAATGATCGCTTGTGCTTGTTTGGGAAGCTTTATCATATTTGCCCTTATGATATCATAAGGGACATGAAAAGATGGGATATCCTGCATCAATGCCAAATGCCAAATGCCAAATGCCAAATTGAAGACCTTATTGCGATATTGCTTAAGAATAGAGGACTCAAGACCAAAATAGAAATTGGGAAGTTTCTAAAGCCGCCGGATCCGTATGCGTTAACCTCAAGTGATGTAGATATTGAAAAACATCAATTGGTCAAGGCGATCGCCCGGATCAAAAAAGCCATCAAAAAGAAAGAGTCCATTGTCGTTTACGCCGACTATGATGCCGACGGCATCACGGCCGGTGCCATTATGTGGGAAACGCTTCACCGTCTGGGGGCCAACGCCATGCCGTATATTCCACACAGGGTAGAAGAAGGGTACGGGTTATCACACAAAGGGATCGATACTGTAGTTGGGCAATATCACCCGATGCTTATCATCACGGTGGATCACGGGATTACGGCCAAGGAAAAAGTCGCATACGCGAAAAAACTAGGGATTGATGTGATCGTGACGGATCATCACGTCAAACCCAAATCCTTGCCCGAGTGCACCATTGTTCACACCACCAA
>JACREP010000109.1 GCA_016218185.1 Candidatus Gottesmanbacteria bacterium
GGGATTAGTATTTCTTAGACCCGCCAGCAAACGCTCCGTGAGCCGCGCTACGAATAGTAGGTAAGGCGAACGGTAAGTTGCGGCGGGTTAGAGCAGAATACCTTCCCTTTGTATACTCTTGTCCGTACCGTGTCAAGTAGGTTTTTGTACGCTTGTACGCGATAATCAATGCAAAAATAGCTGAAAATAGAAGAATATATGCCCACGGCAATACAAAAAATAGCTTGATTTACTGCGCTATTCTGATAGAATACATCTCAGAAACTGCCAAACGGTAGTTTCTGTTTTTTTTGCACATTGACGTATTGATGATTTTTTGATTTCTTCTTCCTCTCATAAGCGAGAGGATTTCTGAAGAATCCACCTTCCGCTTGCCGGCCGGAGGTTGGAAAATGACCAAAAGGAGTAACCTACCATGTATATCACAGTACACTGTACGCATGAGAATGATCGTCTCGCTGAACAGGTCGCCCAAAAGTTGGCAACTCTTGTTTCTGACCGAGCCAAAACCATCGTCACAGCGGACGTGGTCAAGGCCAACTGGCGCTTCGTCGCGGCGCCCAAAGATGTTCCGGCCAACCAGAACATCATCGTGGCCATCTTCCACCACGGCGGCCTGCTCCTGAAGGACGACGACGTCCAGCACATCGGAAGGCAGATTACGACGGAGTTCGGCGACTGGCAGCTGTTGTTTACCTCTGATGTGACCCGTCAGTGGTTCGCCAACGGCGTCGCGGTCTAACGACAAGGGTGGTCTAGCCGGCAGCTAGCGTGTGAGAGTGAGATGGAGGCCAAAAGCCTTGGGTTTCCACCCGCCCTTTACCATCTCACTCTCACGCACGTTTTTCTTACGGGAAAAAATTAGCTTACTCGTCATGCACGTGCTAGTTAAGTTAGCTAATTTTGCCAATGGGGATATTCCGTTACAGCGATAATGTTACTCCGAAGTTCTCCTCATACCGCTTCGTAAATTCTTTTTTTGTGAACGTGTGGGTTTGGGTGCCGTATTTTTCTACGGTGTAGACGGCGGCTACCGAGCCCATCTGCCCGCAGACCAGAAGTTCATCACCTGTGAGCTCAAGGGCGGGCCTTGAATTCACAGCTCGTAAATAGCCAGCCAGAAAGCCCGCGCGGTAGGCATCACCGGCGCCGGTTGGGTCACTCATATTTTTGGGTTTTGCTGCCGCCACCCCAATACTGTCGTGCCGCGTTTCGATGATTGATCCCTTCCCACCCAGCGTCGTAATCAATATCGGCACCATCATGATGAGCTCCTCATGGGAAATGCCGAGTTTTTCTTTCATAAGCGCTATTTCGTAATCATTGCCGATGAGAATCTGTGCTCCTTCAATGCCCTCGCGCAATTCATCCGCGGTAAACGTCGCGGTCTGAAATGCCGGGTCATAAAGGTATGGAAGCCCAAGTGCACGGCATTCTTTGACGTACTTTTTCATCGCCTCCGGATCCGTCGGAGCAAGAACCACAAAATTTTCATAAGGCCTCGCCTTGCCTCGCAAGGCGAGGCCTTGCAAGGCATCGCCCACGGACAAATCCTTTGCATACTTCGTCGCTCCGACGAAAAACGCGCCGATCTGATTATCTGTTTTATCCGTCATCACAAAATACGCACTCGTGGAAACGTTTGTATGCTTCACGATATGCGTTGTCTGAATATTATTTGTCTCCAGAAATTTTTGATACGGATCAAAATCATTGCCGACCGGGGCAAGAATGAGAGGATCAAGACCTAAGAGTTTCAGGGTATGCGCAACGTTGCCCGCGGTGCCGCCGAACTGTTTGCTTAAATGCTCTACCAGGAAACTCAGAGAAAGCACATGGATTTTTTCCGGCATGATCCGGTCCGCAAACCGGCCGGAAAAATCCATAATATAATCGAACCCCAAACTGCCGGTCACGACAACATTCATTATTGCCCCATGGATTGGGAAAGTTGAGCAAGCTTAGAAGCTGCTGCCTGCTGGGATTTTTTGATTGCATCATTGATGGCACGCTTCATCTCTTCGTTTGGAACGCCGTCGATTTCAACGACTTTCACATTTTGATTTCCGCTGATAAGGATGCGTACATTGCCCTCAAATATCTCAAATTCCTCTGCCTCCAACGCCTGCTGTATGGATGCTGCCTGTTTTCTCATCGCATTGATGTCGCCTAACATTTTGAATGGATTGATCATATGACCTCCTTTATTTCTTGCCCAACACTATTTCCACTTTCACCTTCTCTCCGAACAGGTTTTTGAGGACTTGGGAAAGTGCTTCCCGAGTCTTAGTCTCGGATAATTTTTCCTGGTGAAATTTGTAGAAGGCCTCAATGGTTACTATACCATCTCTAACACTCGCGGGTCGAGCGGATCTAAGTACCCCGGCAACCGAATGATTATACGGCTTGGTGGCTTCGATAAAATCCCGCCAGCACTCGGTGAGCTTTTCGAGTGTGAGGAGACCGGAGTTTGTCATCCCGGCCTCCGAGCCGGGATCCAATGTTTTAGGAATTGGATTCCGGGTCAAGCCCGGAATGACACGTGAAGAATCTAGTTTTTTTTCGGCGAATTCCACCACCGCCAACTCCAGCGGCAATGAGGCAATCGGAGACGTCCGTAACTCTACGTATGCCTGCGTCAACCTGCGGATGATATCCTTCAAATCGTCTCCCTGCCAAGCATCGCCGGATGTTCCCTGCACATGATCGATCAACCGTTGATGAAGACGTGATAGCGAATCGACAAGAAATACTTTTAAATCTTTCCCGTCACGCACCAAATCTGCAATATCCGCTAAGGCTTCTTTCGCCTGACGCGTACGCACATGTGTCAGAAATGTTTCTA
>JACREP010000012.1 GCA_016218185.1 Candidatus Gottesmanbacteria bacterium
GGGTTGTAAAGAAAGAGATATAATTCCCTTTAATAAAATTGTTTGATTTCTCGGTAAACCTCGAGGACTGTTTTAGCAAAATACACGATATCGTCTTCTTCAAGACCAGGATTTACATACAAATTAAGGACTCTTTTTGAAACATCTTTAGCTATCAGAGTGTTTATTAGACCGTCATTCGATAAATTCTGAAATATCTGAGTCTCTGGGAGAGATAATGGATACCATTTTTAATGGGCACGTACTTTTTTAAAAGTCTACCCACAAATAAATCTCTTTTATTACTCAAATTTTCTGGCAATAATCCCGTTAAATAGCAGTAAGCATGGGTAGTATATTTATTTTCCTTTTGGAAATGAATGTCTGTTTCAGACAATATTTTCTTATAAATTATACAAAAAATAACCTCAAAATGGTATACTGAAAAACATGTCAAACAATTTTTACGATAAGGTGGCAAAGAAGTTTGGTGGTTACCATACTCCAAGTAGGCATACTACTGAATATCCCGATGGAGAACCTGAAAAAGTATTTAAGGATAAACTGCTGGAATTAAGCAGTAAAGACAAAATAGCCCTAGATGTGGGTTGTGCTGATGGGAGATTCACCCTCTCAATCGCTCCATCTTTCCAAAAGATTGTTGCCATTGATATGTCCGAAGAAATGCTCAAAAGTGCAAAAAGGCTTCAAGAAGAACAAAAAAATACCAATGTCAGTTTTGAAAAACAAGATGCTTACGCTATAACTTACCCCGACGCCTATTTCGATGCTGTCTACAACCGTCGAGGACCAGACAACTATGTTGAGTCTTATCGACTCTCAAAACCAAACGGTTGTTTTATCCAGATTGACATCGGAGAAAAAGACTGTCAGGAGATAAAAGAAGTTTTTGGGCGTGGTCAGGGTTTTGGCAAATGGAATAGCTCTAAACTTGAAAGAGACAAAAAAGAACTTAAAAAAGCTGGTTTTAAGGTACTTTACGCTCAGGATTTCTTTTACACCGAATACTATCCAACTTATGAAGATTTAGACTTATTCCTTCAGGGCGTGCCTATTTTTGAGGATTTTGACTCTGAAAAGGATAAAAAGCTACTTGAAGCCTATGTGACGAAATTCAAGACTGAAAAAGGCATTAAATTCCCTCGACATAGGGTTGTCACCGTCGCCAGGAAATCTCTTGGATAGAATATATAGGATTCGTACCCCATCATAAGCCCCTCCTAAAAGTTTCTTAGCTATTATAACTCATAATTTTAAACGAATGCAAAATTGAGGTCCGACATGTGGCGCCCACAGTGGCGCTTCGCCCCTACGGTTTACCCGGAACGCGAAGCGATTCAGGGAGTTTACCCCGTACCGCAGGTTACGGTGCTACCTCCTGCCAGAAGATGCGCAGGTCATTCATGGCCTCGGGTTGGGTTAAAAGGAGCTGGGGGTTGTAGAGGAACAGTTCTGCGGCAGTGGTGGTATTGTCATCTCCCAGGTCCCGCTGGAGATTGAAGGAATTGGCCACAAACATCCCTTTTCCCACAAAGCGTTCGGTGCCGGAGCCGGAGGTGCCGGTATTGAAGGTTCCGTTGGTTACGTAGATCCCCTCAATTACCGGGGTAGAAGAGGCAGGAGGAACTCCCACGCTTGAATCAATGGTAATGTTGCCGCTCACAATGAATGCGGCAAAGCCGCTTCCGGTAATCGTTACTTTTCCATTGAGCGTCAGGTTGCCGTTGACCAGAAAGACGATGGTTTCTCCGTCTCCGATTGCCCAGTCTCCGCTGGTTGTCATATCGCCGGTGACCACGTAGGGCGTGAGGCGCGACGTTGGCTTGGCCAATGCGATGGCCGTGCCGTCATAGTCCACGGTAATGGGTCCCCCGAACTTTCGCCAGAACACGGTGTAGGGATCCCAGACCCCGGCTTTCCCCATGCCCCAGGGATCGATGGTCTCGTTAACCAGCCAGTTGGTGCTTGAGACCAGGGTGCTCCCGTAGCTGAATGGTGAGGAGTCAAAGTCATAGGAGGTGCCGTAGGAAACCAGCCCAGGATACCCGCCGTCGCCATTCAGGTTGAAGAGCTTGGGTAAAGCACTCCCTCCCACGTAGGACTTAAGAGCTCCTCCGCTATACACATCCCCTCCGGTTACCTGGACCCACGGGTTGCCCAGGGTGTAGCCCTCGTTCCAGGTGATGGTATCGTTGTCGGTAGAGATAGAGAGTGTGGTGGATAGATCCTCCCCGGTTGCGGGAGTATTGAGGCTTTTGGTATAGCAGGCGCGTCTGGGCACGTAGTCGGCAGGTGGAGTTTGGACCAGGGTATACGATCCGCCGACGATGCTGTTAAAGGACACCCCCGCATCCCCGGTTTGCGTCTGGGGAGAAGGTTGGGAGGCAGAACCCGGGGTAAACGCATGGGTGGTACCGGCCACACCGGTGGAAGAGCTGTTTACCGCACTGCAGGTGGTGTCGGAGGCAGACACTACCACGGCGCGACTGTTGATCGTGCCATAGCAGCTGGTGGACTGGGTGGAGTTGGCCTGGCAGTCGTACAAAACCGTCCTACTCTTGGTGGCAGGAGATCCGGAACACGTGCCCCAAGCTCCATAGGTAGGGCCGCACTCGATACAGCAACTCCTTGTATCCCCACAGGCATTGGTCTGGGTGCCGGAGCCGCAACTCACCGAACAGGAGCTCCACGCATTGGGGTCGCACGCACACTCCGCAGCAGTAAAGCAGCTGCTCTCAACATCACACCCGCCGGGCGTACACGTCCGGGTATAGAAGCGTTCCTGCACCGTGGCGCATCCGTTGCCGCAGGATGCCTGAGGAATCCACGCGGTGCAAGAACAGGAGGCGGGCGTGGGGGTGGGTGCGCCGCCGGCAGTCGTGCACCCGCCGGAC
>JACREP010000110.1 GCA_016218185.1 Candidatus Gottesmanbacteria bacterium
GCATCTAACGCGGCCCGGAAAAGCGTGGTGGACACTTGACACACGCCGCCGCCGTCGCCCAAGACCGTTTTCCCTTCTTTAATAATGTAGGCAGACTGGTAGCCGGTAGCAGCGGAAATGTCGCCTACGGCGTCGTTAAATGAAAACGTTGCCCCGGGTTTAATGAGTACCCCGTTAAGACGCGATGCAGCAAGTGCGACATTGTGGATCCGTCCGGGTATCGATCCGCGAAACTCGGAATATCCGCGGCCGATGCGTTCTTTGATGCCAAAGGCATTGACGCGGTCGGTAGTGAGAGTCGGAGTGATGATTTCCACCGGGACGGGAATGACGATCGTTGACTCCCGCGAGTCAGGGATGGAGGGGAGCGCGTTGGCAAACCGGCGTTTTGCCTCCTCACGGTTGACCCGCCGGCCGTCACGAGACGGACGAAATGCCGTGACCTTTCCGTCTTTAAACTGAAACAGTGCATCCTGAACCGGTATATCCAGGCGTTGGGCAACAGCTTCAATGGTAGCATCCAGTATGTCCGTATTCCACCGGAAGTACGGGGTGAGGCGAACGGCTTTTTTGACAAATTTATTATAAAGATTGCTGAGCGCATACTGCGACCGGCCCACCAGATACGCTTGGGTGGCAGAAAGCGTCGCGTCGTAGCCCAGACTTAACTCAGCCGCCGATATGGTTGCGACCTGGCCATCAAAGCGGAATTCAAACCGCTTACTTTCAAACGGCTCATTGCGGGTTTGCCAGTAGTCGATGACATCGCGCGGGGTTTTGCCGCCGAATGGCATGTCACCGACGAAAACATTGGGGTAAATTTTGTTGCGATATGCGGATTCAAAGAATCCGAAGGCAACGAAAAGAAAGAAAAAGATGGTCATAGCACCCCAGCATATGCCAAACAACCATTCCTGCCATCTCTTGTTCTTTGTGCTTACCATGATATGATGAAATGAGCTGTAGATAATGTATAGTGTATCGTATGGATGAGCCCAACACCAACCCTCTTTCCGGAAGCGGCGTTGTGCCGCAGGAAGCTCCCCCTGTGCCAGGACAGGTACCGCCGGGAGAAGCCGTCGGGAGTCCTGCTTCTGCTAATACTTCGGAGACATTTGTTGTCCCTGCGTCCTCCGCACCGACGGACAATCCATTTATTCCCCAAGGGGTGAGCAGTTCGCCCTCTGTTCCCCGGCCAAGTATGTTGCCGCGCCGGATCCTGATGGCATCGGTGTTTGCGCTATTACTTATCGGGCTTATCATGTTGGGGCGTTTTGTCTTCGGACTGATAACGGGCGCAAGCGCCGTCACTCTATCGTACTGGGGGCTGTGGGAAAACGAGGCAATTGTCCGTCCGGTTATCGCGGATTTTGAGGCTTCACACCCCAAGATTAAAATAATGTACGTGAAACAATCACAGAAGCAGTACCGTGAACGACTGGCTGCTGCGATTGCGCGCGGCGAAGGCCCCGATGTATTTCGGTTTCATAATACCTGGGTTCCGATGCTTCGCGATGAACTCGCTACGGTGCCTGCCAAAATCATGTCTGTAGCACAATTTAATCAAACATTCTATCCCGTGGCTGTTGCGGATCTGGTGGGAGGCCAGGCTATTTACGGTTTGCCGCTCATAATCGACGGGTTGGGTCTTTACTATAATGAAGATCTCTTTGCTGCAGCAGGGGTGTCTACCCCCGCCACATGGGAAGATGTACTCAATATGGTACCTAAGTTAACCGTGAAAAACGGTTCGGGTATCACCACATCCGCCATCGCCCTGGGAACCACCGGGAATGTGGAGCACGCAAGCGACATTTTGGCTACCATGATGATGCAAAACGGCGTCAATTTGCGGGAACCCACTGGGACGCCGGCGGAAGAAGCTTTGATATTTTATCGCAAGTTTGCCGATCCGTCGGACCCGGTGTACACCTGGAACGAGACGCTTGATAATTCGATCTACGCATTTGCCATGGGCAAAGTTGCCATGATATTGGCTCCCTCATGGCGCGCATTTGAAATTAAACAGATCAACCCGTCCATCCGGTTTAAAATTGCGCCGATTCCTCAACTCCCGGGTAACACCATTACGTGGGCTTCGTATTGGGTCGAAGGAGTGAATACGAAATCCAAATATCAGAAACAGGCATGGGAATTCGTTGCCTATCTTACGGGGAAGCAAGCTGCAAGCAAGTTGTATACCGAAGCAGCAAAAGCCCGATTGTTCGGTGAACCGTATGCGCGTATCGATATGGCAAGCGGCGTGGCCCAAGATCCGTATGTCGGAGCGTTTATCAAGCAAGCACCCAATAGCAAATCATTTCCTTTGGCGTCCCGCACGTTTGACAATGGACTAAACGATAAACTCATAACCTATCTCATGGACGCCGTCAATGGAGTGGCGCAGGGGTCTGCAGCATCAGCGGCACTCCAGACAGCGGCAGCCGGATTTCGCCAGGTACTGGGAAGTTACGGTCTTTCCTCAAGCGCTGCCCCAGGACGATGAAACGCATGCAGTTAACACGTGCGGATGTAATAGCAGCAGCCGTGGCATACGCGGATATTTTTGATTACCCACTTACGGAGAAAGAGTTGCGGACGTGGCTTCTCTTCTATGTTTTCAAAAGGCCTCGCCTTGTAATCGTACAAGGCGAGGCCTTAAGACGCTTAAAACGCGTGTGTGTTGCAAGCGTTGTGTATTACGGACTTCGTAGGGTTAATCAATTAGTAAAGGTACGACGTCAACGCATAATATGGTCGAAGAAGAAAATGCTGACTGCCCAAACCATCAGCTGGTGGTTTCGCCTCGTCCCCACGATCATGCTTGTTGGCGTCACCGGCGGGCTTGCAATGGCAAACGCCAAGAAAGAAGATGATATTGATCTTTTTTTTGTCACCCAAAAAGGGACGCTATGGATCAGTCGGTTGCTGACAACTGTTATTGCAGAACTTCTTGGTGTCAGACGAA
>JACREP010000013.1 GCA_016218185.1 Candidatus Gottesmanbacteria bacterium
AAACCGCGTGTCGCGTGACTCCGGCGCCTCAATGGTAATTTTATTATCATCGGTTTCTTCCATGGACACCGTTAAGCGGCGATTGATCGCGGTCACCAAACACGGATACCCGTACACTACGGCATGTTCGCCCAGAAGCATGAGTTTACCGGGAACACTCACAATAACCATAAAAAGCGTGCAAGCAACACAAGTTACTTGGTTACTTAGAAAAATGCTTTACCAAGTAACTAAGTAACTGGCCTTGCTAACTAACTCTTCTCAAGTCTCGCTCCCTCTTCTCCAAGTTGAATCGCTTGCAAGGTATATCCGTACGGCTTACACAATGTTTCAATGGTTGCTGGCTTACGATGGTAGCAGAGGAGAAATCCTACTCCTTCAGTTCTTCCCCCGCCGCCTAATATTTTTGCCGCGCCTCCGATTTTTTCTATTTGCCGAATCAGCGGTATTACCTTGGTACTCACCACTCCCATACCCTCCAGCGTCCGCTCTCCCGCTCTGATTGCATCCAGTAATTCTTTTTCATCGCCTTCCTTAAGCGCCTTCGCTACCCGCTTCGTCTGTTCCTCATTTTGATTAAAAAGCATTTCCATTTTTGATTTTTGTCTCGCGGAGCGAGATCCTGCTCCGCAGGACATTTTTTCTTTGACATACGCCACCATTTCACCGGTTGTTTCGGCAGGCCTGCCGGTATTGATAAGGAAAAAATGGTTTAAGGACGAAGGCGGTTTAAAGGGAAGCTGCCAAATGCTCTTAAGAAACTCTAACTCTTTGCGAAACCAAACAAATCCACCCATGGTCACGGTCGTATTGTCTCCGCCGGACGGGTTGCCGTGCATCTCTTTTTCCGCTTCATAGGCCAGTTGATTGATGAGCGTCGGGTTCCAGACCTTTTTAAGGAAATAAACAAGGGCTCCAACCGTTGCAACTGCAACACTAGCAGATGAGCCAAGGTGATACCCAGCCGGAATTTGCGACGTGATCGTGATTTTCATCGGAGGTAAATCTTTAAGTTTAAAGTGTTCCTTAACCACCTCTATAATGTGCTGGACATAATCCGTCGATTCACTAGATTCTATAATGATCTTTTCGTCGTTTTTGTTAATTGTTGAATTGTTGAATTGTTGAATTGTTGCGAAGAGCCGGAGGTTAATAGCAGCCAGAAGAGCCGGCTTGCCGTAGACAACCTCATGCTCACCCATCAGATGGACTTTGCCCGGAACAGAAACGGTAACTTTATTCATACTGGTTTAACTTTAATCCCGTACGGAATGACGCCTTCGGTGTTGGGCTGGATGACGCGGCGGATGACCGTGACTACGTTTTGCCCAACGGCAAGATGTTCCGGTTGCCAGTCAACCAACTGCGCAGTTATGCGTTTGCCTGCCTGCGCAGGCAGGCCCTCCTCAAGCTCCACCACGACCACCGGGTACGGCGCCTGATCGCTAAAGCCGGCAGGCGGCACCCGTATCAGGGTAAACGCGACAATCCTTCCGGTTTTCCCAATTAAACCGGCAATTTTCTTCTGATTTCGCCAAAGTTTTACCGGTGATTGCATAATATATGTATAACTGCCGTGGCTCCTGATCCGCCGACGTTATGCGCAAGACCAATTTTTGCCCCGTCCACTTGCCGCCTGCCGGCGCAGCCACGTAATTGATCCACCAGTTCCACCACCTGCTTTATACCCGTAGCCCCAACCGGATGGCCGCACCCCTTTAATCCCCCAGAAGGATTTACAACGGGATGATGAGCTTGCCCTGATCTCCGCTTTGCGGAGAGAAGGGTTTCCCCTGCCGCAATAGCTGCTGCCGCTTCTCCCTTTTTATAAAATCCCAAGTCTTCCATCGCCAAAATCTCTGCAATCGTAAAGCAGTCATGCACCTCCGCAACGTCAATATCATCCGGTTTCACTCGTGCTTGTTGATATGCTTTTTGGGCTGCTTCTCTTGTTGCTTTGAGTTCTGTAAGGCTCTCCCGCTGTGCAAGCCCCAACGTATCCGTCGCCACTGTTGACGCCATAATCTGAATTCCTTTCTTACCTGTCACATGTCCCTTGTCACTTGTCACTATTATCGCTGCCGCTCCATCGGAAATCGGCGAGCAATCAAGAAGCCTCAGGGGGTCGGCGATACGGGAGCTTTTCATCACCTGCTCGACCGTCAGGATATTGTGAAACTGTGCATTGGGGTTGAGGCTTGCATGAAAATGGTTTTTCACTGCCACTGCCGCCAGCTGTTCCTGCGTGGTCCCAAACTCAG
>JACREP010000111.1 GCA_016218185.1 Candidatus Gottesmanbacteria bacterium
CCTGCCGCCTCGTCCAGCTTTTGCGCCAACCCAACAGTGTCCACCGAGTCCACCCAGTCGAACAATTCAACCGCCCGTTTCACTTTGCGCGACTGCACATGGCCGATCATGTGAAAGATCGCGTGTTGTTTGATTTCGCCCGGCAGCTGCGAATACTTTTCCTCAAATTCTTCAACGTAATTTTCGCCAAAATGCCGAACTCCATGAGCATATGCTTCCTCTATTACACTAACAGGAAACGTCTTGGTTACCGCAACCAGCGTTACCGATTGAGGAAGAGAAATGATGTTCATGATGCAAACAAATCTTTTGCCGGAAAAAAAAGCGTATCACTAATATCGGTAACGCCGGCAAATAACATAATGAGCCGGTCCACGCCTACGGCAATCCCGCCGGCCTCGGGCATGCCGGTCTTGAGCGCTTCGATAAAGTCCATGTCAATCGGGTGGGCCACTTTGCCCAGGCGCCTGCGTTCTTCTTCCTCAAGCCGGAACCGCTCCAGCTGATCTTTCCAATCCGTCAGTTCGCTATACGCATCGCCCAGCTCCAAGCCTTCGATGTAAAACTCAAACCGCTCGGCGAAGCGATCGTCATCGGCTTTGAGCTTTGCAAGTGCCGCAAGATCTGACGGATACTCATAGAGAATGGTTGGTTTCCCGCGTCCTAAATGTGGTTCTACTTCGTTTAAAAATATCTGGTGAAATACCTCTTCCCATTCTACTGTTTCCTCCACACGGTATCCTTTGGCTCTGGCAAGTTTGGCAATCGTCTCCCGCGTCAGTGCATGCTCCAGGTTCATGTGCGCGTATTTTTTAAACGCTTCGACCACGGTCAGCCGCTCCCACGGAGACGAAATGTCTACGCGCTTGCCTTGATACATGAGTTCCGCAGGATCAGCAGGGCCTTGTCCTTTCCCGCTTCGCTTCAGGTATGCATTGATAAACAACACCAGCTCCTCGCAATCTTTCATAATATCCGTGTAACTTGCACCCACGCGATACCACTCAAGGATGGTAAACTCCGGATTGTGGGTGCGGCTTTTGTCTTCGGTATTGCGGAAGCTTTTGGGGATGGCAAAGCAGTTGCCGATGCCCGCAACCAAAAGTTTTTTGAGGAACGGTTCCGGCGAGGTGGGAAGGAACGCACGGGTCGACTTGCGGTTTCGGTCAAGCAAGGTCGTTTCAAACACGTCCAGGTATGATTCCGGCGGCAAACTACCGGTCAAATACGGTGTCTCCACTTCATGAAACCCACGGTCCAAAAAAAATCTGCGGATGGCGGTCAGTACTTTTTCACGGATAAAATAGCGCTCCCAAAGTTTGGGGTTATCATGCAATCGCCTCCATGTCTTCATGGGTGTTACAGGAACCGGAGGATTTTTGCCTTGTCTTTGAGTTCTTTAAACCACGGCTGAAGCTTTTCGTTCGCCTGATTGCCGATGATTGCCGAGCGTGCCTCTTCCCGCAGTTCGGCCGGATCTGTGGCCACCAGCGTTGCGCGGTTAGTTGCGATAAAATTATCGATATCTCCGTCCGTAATGACCAGATCCTTGGTGAGCACTCTTTCTACCGTCATTTGCAACCGGATTTGATTTTCAAAATCCTCCTTGGTCATGCCCTGATACTTCAAAAGGTCGTCAACGCTCATGCCGCCGCCAAGGCTTTTGACGATCTCTGCCATCTTAGCATCCACCTCCTGTTTGGATATCCGAATGCCCAATGAACCCGCAGCGTCGGTTACCAGGCGTTCGCTGATCATGCTTTCCAGCATTTGCTTGCCGAAGCGGGACGCAAGGGAGCTATTGAGCTCCCAACGGAAAATCGGCCGGCCGTTGACCACAGCTGCCACCACCATCCCTTTGTTCACCCACAGCAACCCCGCAAGTCCTACGACAACCAAAGCAATCCACACCCAGCGCGCTCTCGGCCGGCCGGCGAGAGCCGGAGAAGGAAAAAGCCCTTCGGTTTTGGCATCAATCATTTCGTGGGGAAGCACGAGTTTTTTTGCTTTGGACACGGGTCTTCTGGTTTTTTTCTTTGGCATGGTGCTCCTTTGTTAGAAACTGTTTCCGAGGGCTATCGGATTACAGTTTCTTACATCCTCCAACAATCGCTCCGTGAGCCGCGCCCCGATCCGATCTGGGGTAAGGCAACGGTAAGATGTGGAGGATATTCCACAACAATGCCCAAGGATACCACAGGAGGAAGTCTATGTGCAATGATCACATTGAAGAGAGGTTACGAAAACGTGATTTCCCACGGAGGTTGATCCATAGTGGAGTACCGAATCCATTTTGGCGTCACCTTAAAATACGTCATACTTGGAAGGTTTTCCCACTTCGCAAATGCCGGGTTTTTCGCAAACATGATCTTTTTATATGTTGCAAGCTCCGCACCTTTCAGCTCCGTTGCAACTCCCTCGTACTGCACAGTGTCCCCTTCTTCCCAACCGATCACAAAGGCAATCTTGGGACTTTTTTTGAGATTTGCGTATTTCCGGGTCGTTTTGAGAGTATCAAAAATAAGCTCAAGCTCCTGTGTCTGCCCGAATTCCATGACCGCCGCCTCCGGCGTCTCATTTGGCCCGATGGTTGCCAATACTGCCAGGTTGCGCTTGTTCATATATTCAAACAGAAACTTTTTTTTATCCATACTTATGTTCCTTGCAATAATCCCAGGTGTTCTCCTGCACGGAGTTGATCTTCATAAAGATCTCCTGTTTTCATGCCTGCGCTCACTACCTGAAAAAGTATAGCAAGAGAGGGCAAGTGATGCTCTGTTGCTTCTTGCGTCCGCAGCATAATTTGATGAATAGGGACGTGAAGCGGCGGCCGTGTCAGATCGCTTGCATCACTGTCCTGCAATGTGTGGAGCATAGGAAGCAATCGCCGCTGCATATCAGATTTCGGCGGGTTGCTTCGTTCCGGATGATAAAAAATAAAATAGGTAATCGTGGTCCAGTCTTCCGGGGAAAACCTTCTGTGCCACCCAGTTTGTTCTGCAAACGCAACTGCATCCTGCGCATGCGTGGGGTAACTCCCCCATCCATCAAGCCGCACATCGTGGAGCCGTAACGCCTCTAAGGATAACCGCTCATCCAAAGGAAGCGACGGCATGTGACGCAGTCGTAACCGAGTAAGGATCGCATGTAATACTTGCGTTCTGACAATATGCCCCTCATTGTGCGGGTTGTATGGATCGCAAGCAAGTGAGGGGCTTTTAAACAACGAGCGGGCCGGGCGGAACTGGCGCAAATAGGCTGCCGTAGGAAGTGCATCGCCCAATTCCGAACGGATCCGGTTAAGAGCGCGAAAGACAGCTGTTAATTCGCTTTCCGGAACGTACCGAGAATCTCCTATTGCTGATCCAGCTTCAAGAAATGCCATAAAGCATATAGTGTATTTTTTACACCAAGATAATAGTGTTTACTATACACGAAGTCAATCGGAGAGTCAAGGAGTGAATAAAAGCTCAGCCAAACTATGTATGTTGCAATACACGATCGTGAGATATAACATACATCTCCCGAAGCTAAACTATAGAACCTCGACGTAGGAGAGCGTACGCTTTTTGAAGGAATACGCTTCTGCTGGCCGGGCGCGGCCGGTGCGCTTTTTCTTACCCGTGTCTTTGAGGATACCAAGTGATAAAATCTTTTTGCGAAAATTGCGTTTGTCTACTTGTTTCCCAAGAATCGCCTCATAGACGCGCTGGAGTTGGCCAAGGGTAAACGCGGCCGGCAGCAAGCTATAGACAACATTGGTGTACTCAATCTTCCATCGCAAGCGCTGCACTGCGTAGGTGATGGTAACCAAATCAGGGGAATCCGTCATGGCATTGTAGGGAATCCAGCGGCTACGGACCGACTGCGGAATTTTGTGCTCGCCCAAAAGCACATAGTACGCAATCGCCACGTCATACTCCCCCACTTTCGTCCCGCTGAGCGGGACTTCGGCGGACGGGCTCACCTCGGTGGACGAAAACGTATACAACTGTTCCCGATACCCCTGGTCGGTTGCCAAGCCCGGAATGCGCCGGACAAGTTCGTCAACCGTCTGGTCCAGGCTTTTCTCTCCGGTCCATTCCAGAGACGGAACGTTTCCCTGTTCCGAATATACCCGCAGCGTCCCGTCGATGACGCTGAAAAGTACAAGCTTGATACCGATGCGTTGCAACCTCATGTGCTAATGATAGTAAATTATTTGTAGATTTGATTATGAGAGCCTATGTCAACCAATCGAATCATAGTATTGTCAACTCGCTTATAAATGATCCGTATATCACCTGTTATAGAAAAGGCGCGAAGGCCAAGCTGGTTCCCTTTAAGCGGATGATCTTTCAGAAAAAGATTCTGTGGATTTTGAGCAAATTGTAGAAGTCTCTCCCTTACCCTTTTTACTAATTTAGGCTGCGAAGAAATCCGAGTTTTGTACGATTTTATAAACGACGCATGTCGTTCAACAATCATGAATTAAGATCATTCATTAGATCATCTACTGAAGTAAATCGTTTCGTATTTTTTCCAGCTTCCATGTCTTTCAGTATTTTTTCATACCGGTGAACTGCACGCGGAGAAAGCTGCTCTTCGTCGGCAAACATAATAGACATCCCACCGTTGGCAAATTTGTGCATAAATAGGCGAAGAACGTCCTGTAAGGAAGAAAATCCCTGGTCGTATGCCGCGGCTTCTGCTTCATCGCGCAATTTCTTTTCTACCGGTACCTGAATAATGGTTTTCATATATTATGATTATAATAGTTCTATAATGGTTTTGTCAACCATCACATTTTGTAGAAACCATAAAGCGTAAAGTGTTATATCCTTGAAGCCGGGCAAAACTGGCTAAGTATACAATGCCTGCAATCCGGCTTTTGCGCTTTACAGACCGCCCGCCCATGGTTGATGAGGAGATAGGTAGTTTTGAACCAATCTTTTTTCGGAATAACCGCCATGAGCCGCTGTTCTATTTTCACCGGATCCGCATCTTTCTTGTAATCTAAAGCTGCACGCTCAAGGCCCGCCCTTGAGGCTGAAGGTCTAAAACAGACTACTTTCTTTCCACCAATCCTATCAAGATCAACCAGTCGTAATCGCTGGCTCAAACGAAGGACATGCGTATCCACCGCAATGCCCTCAACGACGCCGTAGGCATTGCCCAAGACCACATTGGCGGTTTTCCTGGCGACGCCAGGCAGGGCTTGCAACTCGGCCATAGTGCGGGGAACTTTACCGTCAAATTTTTCTTTAACGAGGCGCGCCGCAGCCAAAATATTTTTTGTTTTATTGTGATAAAACCCGGTAGATTTGATGTCAGCCTCAAATCGGGCGATATTCGCATGCACATATGCATCAAGGGTTTTGTATTTGGCAAACAGCTTCTCGGTGACCTTGTTCACTGTCACGTCCGTGCACTGGGCAGAAAGAATTACGGCGACTAATAACTCCCAGGGATTGGAATATCGAAGCACAATTTTTGCCTGCGGGTACACCTTCTTCAACAAACCAATAATGGTTTCTGCTCGCTCTCCCCTTGTGTTTGCCATAGCTGATCTTTACAATGATAGCACAATGAAATCCGCAGGGCTGCGTGTCTTATTCCCGCATATTTCCCGATTTTTCTCCGCAACAATGCTTTGGTTCGTGCTTCTTACAATCATTATCTTTAATGGCATTACGCGATTAAATCAGCTTTCAGAGCGCAACAGCAAGCTATCTGCTGTCCTTCTGGCCCCGACATCCGCTCCCGCCCACATGGCGCTTGCAACGCTTCTGCGCCAGACCGGGTATCTGCCGGCAGCGCAGCATGAACTGCTCGTTGCAGCGGACCAAAACCCAAATGTACTCGGGGCAACCACGTCTCCTCTTCAGTTGCTCAATGAATGGGAGGGTGAACCCAAACGACTGATACAAGCGATGACCTATTGGCAGCAAGTAGCCAACAAAAAACCGGACTATCGCGATGCGTTTCTTCAGTTAGCTTTGGTTGCGTATCAGTTGGGAAACATGCCGGAAGCCCGTGCCGCGGCATCCCAGGCGCTTACGCTGGATCCGACATCTCCTGTTGTCGTACGTATACTGGGAATGGTTACACGCCAGGATTGAGCCCTACGCTTCTTTCTTTTCTTCTGCGGGTGTTGGCGCGGGCTTGTCTGCGCCAGCAGGCTTTGTTTCTTCTTTCTTTTCCTCCGCAGGTGCGGCGGCACCTTCTGCTGCCGGGGCAGTCTCCGTCGGTGCTGCTGCTGCGGCCGCTGCTGCTTCCTCGGCAGCCTGGGCCTCTGCTTCTCTGGACACCAACGAGCCTATCTTAACGACGGTCAACCCACCGTCGGCAAGAATCGTCACTCCTTTCGGTACGGTAATATCGCTCACTTTCAACTCCTGATTCACTTCTTTAAGCACGCCTACGTCCAGGCTCAGGTGTTCCGGCAGGTCAGTCGGCAGCGCTTCTACCTCCACCTCATCCAACACCTTCAATAACACGCCGGTCTTCTCCCGTACCGCCGCCACTTCACCGGTCAGAACAATCGGTACGCGGGTCTTCACTTTTTCTTTGAGATCCACTTGGAAAAACTCAACGTGCAACAGGGCACGCGTCACCGGATGGAGCTGAACCGAGTGAATAAGCACCGACCGGGGCGTTCCCACCCCGGTTAGTTCCACGAGCCCGGTCTCCCCTGCTTTGTGCCACACGGATTCAAAGTCCGCTTTGGCAACTGTAATCGATTCGCTTTTGATCTTTTTGCCGTAGACCGTCCCCGGTAACTGGCCGGCCGCACGCAATTGTTTCACTTTTCTCCCTGTTGCCTTGCGGGAGGTACCGGATAATGTATGTTTTTTCATGTTGAAGATTATTTCGTGAAGCGGATGCGAATATGCGCGTCGCCCGATAACGGAGTATTGTACTCAAGTTGCGCTTCTTTTGCAAGAAAAGCCTGCCTGCCTGCAGGCAGAATTGTGTTTCCCTCGTGAGCATCAGGCAAAGTCTGCCAAAATATTGGGTACCGGATGATCGTCCGGAATGTGTCATCCGTGATACCTGCCTGCTTTTGATCAAATAACTCATACACGCCTCCGTCGCGGCCGAAAACCAATCCAGTCCCTCTGCGCCAGAAAAAAGAAACCGTCATCTGCCCGCCAGGGGGGACATCCACCGCCACCCCGATCCTCCCGACGCCGGCAGACTCCCAATACGGTACCGCGGCCGCCTGCCGCGCGCGTCTTTCCGGGACCGCTGACGCGCCAACCGTCACCGATACATCTGCTGCATCCGACGGAAGCAAAAACTGGAGATACGCCCGGTAGCTGCCGCCGGCATCTTGCGGGGGCCCGCGCGAGGGATTCGTGTAGGAAATAGTCACGGTTTCGGCAACCTTGCCGTCTTCTCCCAACACCACCTGCCGCATGCGGGAGCGTTTAATGAATGCGTTGGCTTTATTCACCGACACGTTTGCCTCCGCAATAGCCAACGGGTCAAACAGGCAATATTGCAGCACCTGTCCTGCGCACCCATCTTTTGCAAACACACGGCCTGACCAACCGAAGTGTTCGATGAGTGCCTGCAGGGTGCTGTCCGTAATAAATAGTTGAATGTCCCGGCTCGCAAGTCCCCGGGCAATCGCGCTAAACAACAGCGGGCTCTCTACCCGCTTGCCCGATGTGACGGCGGTAAGCATCGTTCTGGTAACCGTTCCTAAAAAATCCTTTTTCTGTGTGGAGCCCGGAAAAAAATCACTCTGCGTATAAAAGATGGCCTTGCCTAAAAAATTATCCGCGGTAATCCGGTCCGGGTAATCCGGCAAATCCAGGGGCCCCGTTGCCCGAAGAAGATCGCTTACCAACCCCGTGGTGATGGCAACAACGCCATCCACGGACGTACCGGTTTCCTTTTCATAAAACCACGCGGCAGCCGCCCCGCTTACCCGAAAATCCGGATCCCAATTGCTGTCGCGCAGATACCAATGCTCCTGGGCCAACAACTCGCGTACCGGCTGCGGCGGATCCACATGACCCTTGAGTTGCCCGTCCACGCCGTACACGTCCTGTACCGTAAGATCAACAACGGTCCCGTTTTCAGCCGAGACGGCTGCAATACTCCCGATAAATCCACCGGTGGGCCGCAATTCCGCACTGTTTTGAAACAGCAGAAGATACGTTTTTCTGCGGTCAAAACCCGCGAGGGCCGGATACACGGTCAACAGCTCATCCGCCAGCGTGATCTGTTGGCGCACCCGCGAAAGGCTCGCCGCGGCCCGCTGGCCAAATGACCGAGCCCCGACCCAAGAAAACGGAAACGATTGCTCCGAAAGCATCTGGTCCAGCTGTGCCTGGGCCAGGCCCAGTCGGTTAGCAGCCGCGGAAACAGAACGCCGAAGGGCAGCCAAACGTACGGCAGGCGGCGGCGAGCCTACAGAGCCGGAGCCACCCTGACTCCCCAGCAGTACTAATGCCAATGCATTTGCGTCGCCGGTCAAAGTAAGAAGTTCCTCCTGTCCTGCGCCGACATCGGAAAGGAATGACACCAACCGCTCCCACGAGCGCAACCGATTTCCAAGTCCTGCGAGCTGAAACGGAGACCCCGCAATAGCAAGGGCGGTGCGCGACTGTCGGGTAAACGTCTGTCCGAGTACCGTTGCCCAGCTGGCAGGGTTGGGCTTCCCCTGCTCCAGAAACTTTGCCGCCGAAACAAACGAGAGCCCGGCCAACGTTACCGCAGCAGCGTACCACATAAACGGTGCGGCCAAGACCGCAACGATCAACGCTGCCGCTGCTACACGGCCGGCGTACTTGCGCTTTTTGTGTTTTTCCTTCTTTTTGATGTCAGCGCCGGGAAACAGTACCGCGATCATAGATTGGATGCGCTTCTTGTCTTCTTCAGGAAGTAATGGAGCCGGCGGCAAGTCGCGCCGGGGCTCCTCAATAAGAACCGGCAACGGCTGGGGTGCAGTCACGGCCCCCGGGGGCCGGGTTCGCAAATCCAGCACGGCCGCGGCAGAAGTAAAGAAAAAAGAAAATATATCAGTGACAAGAGCTGGGGCCGGGGGTTTGGGATCCGTCAGTACAATTTTTGTTTCTCCCCGCTCATACCCCGTAAGCTCCTGACCATTCCCGTTCCAGATGATTGCCAGGCGCTTCGCGATTGCGGGTGCCTCATTCTCTAATAACTCTTTCACGAAGTCCCGCCCTCCGCAAATGACATGATAGACTGCCGGCGATCGGGGTGTTCCGTTGACAACCACCTGGCATCCGAATTCCTCCAGAAATTCCCGAATCGGGGCGGCGAACTCATGGTCCTCTGTATCAATGCGCGCCCGCACAATTTCTACGTTTGTATCATCGATGAGGGGTGAGGCGGCAGGAGACATACAGTGTGAGCTGTATTATGGCAAAAAAGCCGCCCGAAAACAACAAAGCGACCCTCTAATGTGCGTAAATTATACAGGCAAGAAGACATGAGGCCCCTCGGTAGCAACGCGAGCAACACAAGTAGGGCCGGTTACTTAGCAAGAAAAATGCTTTGCCAAGTAACTAAGTAACTCGTGTTGCTAACTAACTATTATTATCCAGCGCTTTGTTCACCAAAAAATCCGCCCGGCGATTATGTTCACGGGGAATACTTGTATAGTGCACCACTCCCCCAACCTCTTGCTCAAGGATCCAAATGTGAGCAAGGAGTTCCCGCAGCTTCACATCCTTCACCTTAAACAATCCATTGAGCTGGTTGACGACGAGCATCGAATCCAGAAAAAATTGTATTTCTGTTTTTGTTTGGTCGCCTTGAGATTTGATATATTCAAGTGCTTCAACGACCGCTGTATATTCTGCAACATTGTTTGTAGTCTCCCCTATCCGCTTGCTGATTTCTGCAATAGTTTTCGTCTCTGTCCTCTGTCCTCTGTCCTCTGTCCTCTGAATCACGGCCCCGACTGCCGCCGGCCCCGGATTGCCTCTCGCTCCCCCATCGGTATGGACAATAAATTGCATATTGGTCAAATTTGCCTAATATGTCCAATTTGTCTCATTTGACGAATCAAAACCCATCCGCTCACTATCAACACGACTGCTTCCGACCCCACCGTCACCCATGCCGCGGCCATGTACCCGTAGAGCGGGATGAACCAAATGTTCAAAAGGATATTCAACAACATGGATGCGCCGTAGATGGCCGCAAGAACCCATTGTTTTTTCAGCGCAATCAGCGTCCACATGGTGAGACTCGTTAAAAAGAAAAAGGGGAGTCCCAGGGAAAGGACGCGAAGCGCTCCGACGCTGGAAGTAAAATCGGATTTGATCAATGACAAAAGGGGAGCGGCAAGCCACGTAACAAGCAACAGGATACAGGAAACAAGAAACAAGTAAATAGAAGCGGAGCGAAAAATTTTTTTAAGGCCTGTCTGTCTCCTGTCTCCTGTATCCTGTATCATCAGCGGATAAACCGCGTTCATAAAAAACGTAGGAAGGACGAGCGGCAGTTCAAACACTTTGTATGCCAATCCGTAGATGCCAACCTCACCGGTGGACCGCGTGAAAGTGATGATAAAACTGTCGGCGCGAAAATAGACCAGATTAAAAAGAAGCGTTGCGCCCAGGGGAATGGCGGGGACAAACAGATGCCGCAGCGTACCCGGCGTGAGGGCAACTCCCGTGGTTTTGGAATTCCTCCGGGCCAACACAAACGACACGATGGCAGTCACCGCAGTTCCGATGACGACGGCCACAAGCGACGACAATACGCCAGCCGTTTGTGGCAATACCAAAATAAGTGTTGCGGCAGATCCTGCGGCAATGGCAATCGTTGCTAAGTCGTAGCGCAACTGTTTCTGAAACACCGCGTTTGCGGTCGTTATGATTGCCTGGAAAAGAACTGCCGGAGTAAACAGTATGATGCCGAACCGGACAAACCCCGTATATCCCTGGGTAGTACCCTGGGGGGTCAGTGCAAGAATTGCCAGAGCCAAAAACATGAGAGAAAATCCTGCTGCCAACCGAAGACCAAGAAGGTGCGGCCACCATAGGTCGCTGTCTTTTTTTTGCAGAAAAATTGCATTGAGTCCGAAATCAGCAACCAAAAAAAACGGCGCAACAAACGTGGTAATTTTTGTAAAGTCGCCGTACCCATCAGCTCCCAGACGCCGGGCAAGAAGGAACGCGACGACAAACGCGGTGGATGCCCCGATGAGTTTGCCGATCAACTGACTGGTCGTATTCCAAAAAACTACGGCACGCGTGGACATGCGCTCATTGTATCATGGAAAACGAAAGAAGAAGCGTGAACAACAACTGTCCCTGTTGCAGGGTCAGCGGGTAGTGGTCAACGAGGCCAAGCAAAAGAAGAACCACAAGAGACAAGCAACAAGTAACAAGTCTTCCTGTCTCCTGTCTCCTGTCTCCTGTCGCTTTCTTCAATGTCATCCACAACATCCACAAAAAAACCACCAAACCCATGACTCCGGTTTCTGCTAAAACGAGAAGATAAATATTGTGCACTGGTTGTAAAAAATAAATTGCGCGGGAAGGGAGAGCTTTGGGAAGTCCAACAAGGAAGTTGCCAAGCCCGACACCAACGATGGGAGATTGCTGCCAGAGTTTGATTGCCGCAGCGTTGAGCTGTTGCCGAACGACAACGCTTTCATCGTTAATACCAATGGTTCTTGACAAGAAAATACCCAAAAGCATTAGGGGAATGATATATGGTATTAGGGAAAAAACAGAATGTCTTTTTCTTTTCCCTAATACAAAATACGTAATCCCTATCCCGATCGCTCCTGCAAATATCGCCGTCCTGCTTCCCGTCAACACCAGCGCGATGCTGCCTAAGACAATTGTAATTATTTGGAACATTTGAACTTTCTTCGTTTGATTAGAAATTAGAAATTTGAAATTAGAAATTACCAATGGTATCGTCGCTGCCAAAAATCCTCCCAGCACGTTGGGGTGGGGGAAGGTGGCATAGGGACGGAGGAACAAGCGACAGGAAACATGCGACAAGTTACAAAGTTCTATTCTCGCTATACCGGGAGTATCTAATGAAAACGTCCGCTCGCCGAGCCACCAAAGCGGCCCACCGATGGAGTGCTGGAAGAAAAATTGGGAAATGGCAAGGACCGAGGAAAATAAAATGCCAAATGATAAATGCCAAATGATAAATGAAAAAGCGGGTTTTGTTTTAATGATATAGAAGCCGAGCAAGACAAATTCTAACACCTTGAGCAACTTATAAATTACAGCCGGTTGATTTTTGGAAACAATAATATTTGCAATAACAAATGCAATAACAAAAATTAGAATTTCGGTGTTTCTTCGTTTGATTAGAAATTTGAAACTAGAAATTAGAAATGTTTTGCCGGACTCGATAAACCAAAAAGCCAGCGTCAAAAAAATAAGGATGTCTGTGAGATAAATAGTGGGAGACAAGTAATCCACCCGCCGTCCCAACACGTGCGCCCACTCGGGCCAGAAATGGTAACCCAGTTGGGTGGGAAGAAGAACAAGAAGAAGAAGAAAAAAGATGCGATGCATGAACAGAAGGAAGATTTAGGATTTATGATTTAAGAATTATGAATTATGATTTTCCTTTCTTAAATCGTAAATCGTACTTCGTAAATCCTTTTTCACCGTCTTTGTAATAGCAGTATATCGAAGATTAGCTCTTGGGTTTCACTAGAAGCGTCCGGCTAGACCCCTCACCCACGCTTTCCGTCTCCACCCGCTCGTCGCCGGAAAGCGTCAGATGAATGACGCGGCGCTCAGAGGGGGAAAGGTCGGCAAGCTCCACCGGCCGACCCATGGATATAGCCCGCTCCGCTGCGTGCTGCGCCATGAGCATAAGTGTTTCTTCGCGCTTCTCGCGGTAGTCTCCGACGTTTACATAGACTTTCACCCATTCGCTTAATGTCCGCGAGACAATGATGGCAAGAAGAATTTGGAAACTTTCAAGGGTCCTGCCGTGGTAACCGATAAGCAATCCCGTTTCTTCTGTTTCTATGTGCACGCGGTACGCACCGGCTTCATCAATTTCCACGGTGACAACTCCCGACACCTCCAGGCGAGAGAGTAATTCTTCTGTAATTTGCTTGACTTGGTCAGAGGATTCCATATTAATACAATCTACAAATCTACAAATAAACAAATCTACAAATAAATATTCAAATTATTTAATCATTAAAATGATAATTGAATTATTTATTTGTCGGATTTGTAGATTTGATTATTTGCTTATTTTGTTCACTTGCAGCTGCTGCATGATACCAAAAAGTCCGAACACGTTCCAGTACAGCGACAGCCCCAAGGGAAACTGAAATGCAAAAATCCCAAACATGATCGGGGTCATCAATGCCATTTGTTTCTGCATGTCCGC
>JACREP010000112.1 GCA_016218185.1 Candidatus Gottesmanbacteria bacterium
TGCGGCGGGCCGCATGTGGCGCGCACCGGCGCGATTGGCCGCTTCAAAATTAAAAAAGAAGAATCTGCTGGCTCCGGCATCCGCCGGATCTACGCGACTGTGGGGTAAATGAACGGGTCCTGACGCGCTTGATACACGCGCTATGGTCGCCCCGCCTGAGGTCGCCAACGAAAATTTAGGTCCGTCTTCAGAAGATAGCTTCCAGAACCCTTCTGACACACGGAAGTTGAAGATTGAATCCGGACTAAATTTTGTTGGCTCCCCGGCGGGGCTCCCCGCGCCTTCTTTGTTGCTTATATTTCCCTTCATTGCTAGTATGGAAGGAGGAGGAATGTTCCTCTTTGTTTGTTATGAAATTGCCGTCCGGGCTGTCGCAGATGTTTGAAAAACACAGCGAAAAAAAAGAGCTGTTTGTCTCCCTTTTGCTTTTTGTCGATGGCGTGGTCGGATCGATCTGGCAGGTAGGGCAGAAGGGTGAGCCGGAAACGAGGGCGACGGCAACCCAGACGGTAGCGGCAGACACGTGGGAAGATCGTACGGAAGCTGCCGACGACGTCATCGCGAAACTGGAAGAAAAAGCAGGAACCACGGATTTTCATAAGGTGACGCTCGGACTGCCTGCTGCCTACCTTACCCAAGCCGGCGAGATCACCAGGGAAGCGCGCGGTCACATAAAGAAACTTACCAAAGTCCTGGAACTTACCCCCATGGGGTTTGTGTCCATCTATCAGGCACTCGTGTATGCGTTGAAAAAAGAAGAAGGCGTGCCGCCGAGTGTTATCCTCATCGGTGTTGAGAGCCGGACGATGACGGTGGCCGTGTACAAAGTGGGGAGTCTGGTAGGAATAACGATAGGAGAGAAAAGTGATGAGATGGCACTTCAGATTGAGGAAGCGCTGAAAAATTTTCAGGATCTGGAGGTGTTGCCGTCCCGGATGCTCCTGTATGGTGCAAGCGGCGAATTATGCGAAGAGGTCAAAGGGAAATTGTTGCAACATCCGTGGCCGACGCGGGCAAATTTTCTCCATTTCCCCAAAATTGAGCACGTAAGTGAAAAACAGTTGTCCGAGGCAGTGTCATTGGCCGGCGCAAGCGAACTGGGAGCGGCGATAGGAGAGGGGGAAGAGGAAAAAGAGCAGAGAGTAGAGAGCAAAGAGAAAAGAGAAGAAGAGGTTGCCCCTTCGGTGGAGCCGGATCGTAATGACAAACCGGAATTAGAAGAAGAGGCCAATGTAGTTATGGTGACGCCGGAGGAATTGGGATTTCGGAAACAGGACGTGCTCGAAAAGCCATCAGCCATCAGCCATCAGCCATCAGAAAGAATAAAAGAAGAAATAGAAGAAGAGATTGCTTCGCCCCGCGAAGCGGGGTCTCGCAATGACAGGGCATTTCCGATAAAAATTCCAAAAGTGAGCTTGCCGAAGCTACCAGCGCTTAAGCTTCCTCGATTTTTTGTTCCCTTGCGTGGCGGCATCGGCGTAGTTGCAGGATTGGCGATTGTTACGATTGGAATCTTCGGATTTCTATACTGGAAGTTGCCCTCTGCAGTAGTCACCATTTATGAAATTCCGCAGAGTCTTTCGGATACTGCGGACGTGGTGATAGATCCCACGGCAACCGTAGTGGATCCTACCAACCGCATCATTCCCGGTAAAAAGCAGGAGAAGTCCGTAAGCGGCCAAAAATCGACGCCCGTGACCGGAAAAAAAGAAATCGGCGATCCGGCCAAAGGAGCTGTCATCATCTACAACAAATCCTTAACAAGCAGAATGTTTAAAAAGGGATCCGTGTTGGTTGCAAATGCTCTGCGCTTTACTTTGGATTCAGACGTAAATGTTGCATCGGCCAGTGAAAGTCTCGCAAGCGGATCGATTACGTTCGGTAAGGCAACGGGGTCCATCACGGCCGAAGCAATCGGCGCAACAGGGAACCTCCCGGCCGCAACAGAGTTTGCCTTTAAAGATATTTCCATAAGTATTGCGGTGGCACGCAATGATCAGGCGCTGACCGGCGGCACGAGCCGCGAGGTGACGGTAGTGTCCCGTTCTGACATGGACAACTTTGTGAAGGCGATCACAAAA
>JACREP010000113.1 GCA_016218185.1 Candidatus Gottesmanbacteria bacterium
CAGTTTACGTTCGGCCCGTGGTACTACTGGCAGCTGATTGCATTCACGCGTTTAACCAACCACCCGTTTGCCCCGTGGATCTATTTGGCCATCGCCTCTACCGCATTTGTGTTTGTGATGTATGCCATTGCCAAACGTTTGATGAACCCGACTGCAGGCCTTCTCGTTGCCGCTCTCGTTGCCCTTTCCCCGCCGCAGATATCGACTGCCAAAGGCCTCACCAACCCCAACCTCATTTCCTTGTTTGCCGGACTATCAATCTTACTATTTCTCAGAATTACTGCATCTAAGCATTCCCCTCCGTGGTGGTTCCTGTGGGGAGTTGTCCTGGGCATCGGTATCAATATCCATTACCAGATGATGGGGCTTCTCATATTGCTTCCGCTGGCAATCTTTGCACAAAATAGATTTGTTAATTTATGCAATTGCATTTTTGGACAAATTTATTTTCCAACGAAGAAATCGTTTCAATTATTTCTGTGGGCTTGTCTTGGGCTTGCCGTAACGTTTATTCCGATGCTCTTGTTTGATTTGAATAATCATTGGTTTCTATTGCGCCACATGACGGAGTATTACCTGTGGGGGAAAAACGCCTACTATATACCGTACCGCTGGCTCTTTTATCTTCGCGATTTTTGGCCCCAGTTTTGGGCGCATACATTGGGTCTGCCGAAACTTGCCGGCATTCCGCTTGTTGCAATTCTTACACTCACGTTTGCTGCTGTGCTTCGCAAAAAGCAGTTACCCAAACCGTGGATCCTTCTCCTTGTTGCCTTTGGCGTCAACTTCTTAGCTCTTCGCTACTATTGGGGGGAACGCTTCTTCGGCTATCTGCAATTCCTGCACCCATTTATCTTTTTGTTCACCGGATTTGTGTTGTGGAAGCTTCTCTCATTCAGCCGATGGTTCGGCATACTTACAACAGCCGCACTTATTATTGCCATGCTTCCCGCAGGTATCCGCGAACTGCCGGCGGATTACCCAAATCTCATGGCCAGAAAAGATCTTGTGCTGATTAAAAGCGTGTTGCCCAATCAATCCATCCGTATCTACAGCTGCAAGCGCCGGGGATTTTCCAGAACCATTGCCCTGGCATACCTTCTTCATGTGAACAAGGTATTAACGGGTCAAGGCGGCACGGCGCTGGGCTACTGGGACGCAGACTGCGGCTACCCGCCAACGGCAAGTGTCAACCCCTACAGCCCATTACCTGTCATCAAACAACTCGAATCCTTTTATCCTAACCTGCCATCAAGCGCGCTCATTAAATTGACCCATGCTACGCCTTCTGCGCTCATGGAATCCGGCTGGGGAGAACCCATTACTCCCAAAGGCATGTTTGACGCCACCGTCCGCTGGTGGTTCCGCGAACAACCCTAATAAAAATCCGACCAATGAAGGAACGTATAAAAATATTAGAAAACGCGCGAAAGGGAACAGATTCTTTTGGCAACCTGAAGATTTGCGTGTAGTTTGGAGTATGTTCTTCGGAGCAAATCTTCATTTAGTGAGGCAAGGAATATCCTGGGGAAAGTTAATAAGCTCGCCGAACGGCCAAAAAATCTGTTCCCGGAGCGCGTATTACCGTGCAAATTCTTCGTGGAGCGTTTTCCGTATACTGCTCCACCAATCCTGGGAGCTGGTTTTTGCAAGATCTTTGGCCAATGCAATCGCTTCCGGGATCCGCAGCCGCGTAATGTTAGCATCTACCCATTCTTTAGCATGGCTGTTGCCTTTTTCGATGAGGAGCTTGAGTTCTACTAAAAACGCAATCACATTGGCCTCATACACAATTTTTGCTTCCAACGTTTCCCGTTTTTCATATACCGTAAGGGTTTTCAGGAGTTCATCGTCAACACCGCTAAATATGTCGCGGTTTGCCTTTTCCTGGTCGCGGGTCATGTAAAACTTGGCAAGTTTGTCCAAATCTCCGGTGCGCGCCTCATGAAAGTCGTGGAACACAGACATCGTCAATACAGTTTCCATGTTTATTCCAGGCACAAGGCCCGGCCTTGAGCCTGCGATTTCTTTGGCAAGGAAATAGGCAATGATGCAGGTCATGAACGTATGCTCTCCGACCCCTTCCTCATTATCTCCCAGTATCTGCCAGCCGGTGCGCTTGAGCCGCTTGACGACCGCAGCCTCATAAACGAGGTTGGCAAGATTGTTAGCTTTAACCTGTTTCATACGGCTCTAACACCTCTACAATTACCGCAAGATCCCATGCACTTGTCCCACCATCTAAAGCGCAGAGTTGAGCATCTAATAGATTATCTGGTGGACCCTCTACTTGCCGAACAAGCATCCTTAATCTTTCCCTCTGAGTTACGAGTTGAGCTCTTCCTCCAGGCGTTGCTGCTAATAGTTGAAATCTTTTTAATTTTCCTTCTCGATGGTGCAATAATGCTTCTGACTCCATATGCGCTCTCTTTACGACAAAATTCGAACTACTTTTACCGAAACCACCACGCGTTAGCTTCGGCGCTCGCTTCGCTCGCGCCTCCGAAAAAGTCGGGTCGAACAAAACAAAATTTCCTGTAAAGTAGAATTTTGTTTTTAAGAAA
>JACREP010000017.1 GCA_016218185.1 Candidatus Gottesmanbacteria bacterium
AGGAAAAACCAGAAGAGGAACAGGGCAGCAATCGCCGCAGCGGCTTGGTTGGTAAAGAGAAGAACACTGTACAATATAGCAGTAAGGATTCCCCTCAAAAAATTGTCATTCCGGGTCAAGCCCGGGATGACAAGCAATGTAGCGATTATTAGAGCAAAGGAGGCGGCAAGGTGCCGCTGGTTGGTGTAGACATTCAGGTTCCAGAAAGCGCTGATAAGGTTGCCGTCCCACGGGCCGAAGGAAGGGAAGCGGGAGTTGGTCGCGATGTCCATTGGCGTGTTCCATGAGAGCGGGTGTTGTAGGAAAAAATTGACAAACGACAGCGAGCCGTTGAACAGGAAAAAGATAACCGAGAGAAAGGCGACGCGGGCATCCTTAAATAATTCTTTTGCAAGCTTCCAGATCATCACCACGAGGAAGAAAAATCCCAAAGCACTGGGGGCGTTGAGCGCCCAGTCGATGCGCAGACCCAGTTTTTCAAGCAGTCCGACAACGGCGTAGAAGAGGAAGTGGTAGCGGATCGGCTCGCCGGGGAACAGGGGATAAACCGGGGCTTGACCTCTTGCAAGTCGGTTGAGATTATCGCCCATCGAAAACGAGCGGACAAGCGGAATGTGGCTGCCGAAATCGCTCCAGGCCTTGGTGGCAATCATCATGGAGTTTGTTTTGGCATCATAGGAGAAGGTATGGAACATGAGCCAAAACGAAAAAAAGAGGAACGCAAAGAAGACGAGGCCGCTCGGAATGCGTTTTAAAAAGACGCTCGTCATACGTTTAGATGATTGTAGAGGTACTTTCATTGCTCGCTCAATGAAGATTTACCGCCGAACGCTTCTTAAACACCACGGATTTTATTGGGGTAAATCTTCAGTGCTTTTTAAAACGATTCCTTCGCGTCCTCGCCAATTTTTTTTGCCGCTCGTATTCCTAATTCTACCGCATAATTGGTGCCTCGGTCCCAGGGATAGATGCTGTCCAGGTTGGCGAGGTACACGCCTTTCACTGGCGTTTCAAGCTTCGGTGCACGGCTTGAATAGTGGAGTTGGTGGACGGGCTGGGCATAAAGACCAATGAATAAATCCGACCAATTTAACCAATCCGACCAATGGAAAGCAGGATTAAGACGTTTAACGTACGGGAGAAAAACCTTAAACAGTTGGTTTTTGGTCATGGAGAGATAGGGGTGGCCATCGGGCAAATAGTTGCCGAAGTAGGTGAGGTGACGGCCGCCATAATGTTTCTTGTCAATCATGTTGGTGTGGGCGACGACCGCCAAAAACGGAAACGACCGGTCGGTGATGTTGAGCCAGTAAACTTCCTTAAGAATTGGCTCTTTGGTTTCCAAAATCAGGGTTTGGGCGTGGAGGTGGGGGATCTTCAATGCCAAATGGCCAATGCCAAATGCTAAATTGGGAATTAGTTTAGCGGCGATGGGGGTGGGAACGGTGAGGAGGATGCGATCAAATTGGCCAAATTTGACCAATTGGTCCAATTTGATGATTGCGGTGTTCGCGAGGATTTTTCCACCGTGTTGTTTGATGGCTTTTTCCAGTGCCGCGACCAGCGTATGAAATCCTCCCTTAATGTAGTAAAGCTTTGGTGTTCGCTTCTTGATCCGCGCCCAGAGCCAGCTGGCGGCGACGGTATCGGCCAGGTTGCCGAATTTGCCAATCATCAGAGATTCCCAAAGTTTTTGCCACGCAGTGGCCCCGCCGATGACCTCAAACAGTTGGCGCGCAGTGATCCCCTCAAGTGGTTGCCAGAACGGGTTCACCTTACAAAATGCTACAAGTGCGGCAGTGCGAACCTTATCAATTATTGAAAGTCCGGGGTAGCGCAACAGGTGGATAGGCGAATCGAGTTGAACGATTGTTTTAATGTCATTGCGAGACCGTTCTGCAGGCGTTGCAATCTCTCGCGCATGCAAGATTTCAGACAAGCCGAGAGATTGCCACGTCGCCCCGCCTTTGGCGGGACTCCTCGCAATGACAGAGGGAGAAATATAGTTTGCCGTAATCGGTCTTGTTAAAATAAGCTTATCTTCCAAGCCTAATTCCCTGATCAGCGACAAAATCGCCCAATCGTTGGCAAACAGGTGGTGGTAGGCGTATTCCAGGTGCCAATCCCAGCCGGGGCGCTTAAATCCGTGCGCCAGGCCGCCCAGAACCTTGTCTTTTTCAAATACCGTGACTTTGTGGCCTTTTTTGGCCAGTTCGTATGCCGCGGTAAGTCCGGTAAACCCGCCGCCGATAATTGCAATGTTCATGGCGGTATTGTATCATCTAACTCTTTACGCTATCAGCTTATGACAGAATTAGATTTGCTATCTCCCAACGACGCATGTAACATAGCAGTGGAGCGATTCTGGAAGGCCTATCAAGGGAAATCTACCGGGGTTTACTGCTCAGTTTTAGGTCTGCCAACTGCGGCCGGTTCGCGCAGAGAAATACTTTCAGCGGAAAACAGACTCATCTCTGACGGAGCTTACCGAGGGTGGGCTATCCTTGTTGGCTTGGGCCCTTCTACGCCGTTTTGGGGCGCGCTCGAGGAACATTCTATTGTGTCTTTACCCGGAGATTTTGATGGATTTCCCGTATATTTTCATCCGCATTTTTGAGCCAATTACCCTGAGACGTCAACATGGGGTAAAACATTCGCTATCGTAATGAGTTGAATTGATAAATCCACCTAGACTCGCGTCAGGCGAAGCGAGCCCTCCGCCGATGATGGCAATGTGTATGACAGGATTGTAGCACGTCCGAAGGAAAAGATTGACAAACTCCCAAGATTATGTATAATGCAGTATATACATGAAGCGCCTGGCCGAGCCGATCGAATTTGAATGGGACAAGGGAAATATCGGCAAACCCAAGCAACACAATGTTGAACAGCGGGAGGTGGAAGAAGCCTTTTTTGATAAGCAAACCGTGATCTATAGCGATGTGTTTCATTCTCGAGAGGAAAATCGATATATTCTTTTGGGAAAAACGAAGTCGAATCGTTTGTTGTATATTGTTTTTACCTATCGAAAGACAAAACTGCGGGTGATTTCTGCCCGTGATATCAACAAAAAGGAGGTGTGCTTTTATGAAAAAACCGCTTAAGATACCAAAGTTTAAGAACGAAGACGAAGAACGGGAGTTTTGGTATAACCTGGATTTGTCCAAATATTTTGAGCCGTCGGACTTTGAACCCGTGAGCTTCCCAAATCTCAAGCCCACGAGCCGGCCGATTTCGATCCGGATCCCGGAATATCTCCTTGGTCGCGTCAAAGAAAAGGCCAATGCCATCAACGTGCCGTACCAGTCGCTTATCAAAATGTATATCCAGAAAGGCGTGTTTTCGAGCTAAATTGGGTGTATACTAGGCAGTGATGACCACGATTAACCTCCGTATTCCGGGCCCCACGCCGCTTCCTCCGGAAGTACTCAAGGCACTTTCAAAACAGATGATTTCGCACCGGTCGGGCGAGTACCGGGCGTTGCACCAGGAAGTGGCGGCCGGCGTGCAGAAATTTTTCCAGACCAAAAACGACGTGTTCCTTTTTACCTCCTCCGGTACCGGTACCATGGAGGCGGCGATCGTGAATACCTTGTCGCCGGGGGATAAGGCGTTGGGCGTCACCATCGGTATATTTGGCGACCGGTTTATGGAGGTTGCAAAGGCGTACGGCATAGACCTGACCATCCTTAAATTTCCCATGGGGACTGCGGCGGATCCGGAAAAGGTGGCGGAGGCATTTGCCAAGATTAAAGATTGTAAGGCCATTCTCATTACCCACAACGAAACCTCAACCGCCATTGTCAACGATCTTGCGGCTATTACGAAAGCCATTTCTTTGTCATTGCGAGGAGCGAGTCCGCAAGCGACGCGGCAATCTCATGTTCACAACGCCAATAGACAAGAGATTGCTTCGCCCCGCCAGCTGGCGGGGTCTCGCAATGACATTCAAATGCCCCTTTTTCTCGTTGACGCGGTTTCCTCCATGGGCAACGTGGATATTCCGGTGGATGAGTTAGGATTGGATGTGGTGTTTACCTCGTCCCAAAAGGCCTGGATGGCGCCGCCGGGAATTGCTATGGTGTCGGTGTCTTCCCGCGCGTGGGAAGCATCAAAGACGGCCAAGTGCCCGCGCTATTACTTTGATTTTGCTCACATGAAAAAATATCATGACCGCGGAGAAACGCCGGAGACGCCGGCAATTTCCACGCTCTTTGCCCTGCAGGCGGCGCTCAAACTGATGCTGGCGCGGGGGGTGAAGGAAACATTTGCGTACTACGCGGACCTCGCCCGGTACACGCGGAAGACCTTGGCGGATCACGGATTTGTGTTGTTCGGCGACCAGTCCCACGCGTCAAACACAGTCACAGCTATAGAAGTACCCAAGGGAGTTACCGATGAGGATTTCCGCGGATTGTTAAAGAAGAAGTATGGGCTGATTTTATCCGGCGGAAAGGGAGAAGTGAAGGGTAAAATTGTTCGGATCGCGCATTTAGGGTGGTTGGGACGCGAAGATATTGATGCTGCGATCCAGTCTATGGTAAAAGCACGTTCAGAACTTGTCGGGCGCTGAGGTCGGCACACCTTGGTTCTCGCAACGGTCAAGGTCCAGACGGTTATCTGTTTATAGAGTCTCTTTTGTCAAGGCCGTGACCGTTGCTGCGAAAAGGTATGCCTCCCCGCGCCCTGTCAGTGCCAACTTTTATGAGGAAAATACTTGTTTCCGATGCAATCGTTCAAAACGGCATTGATTTCCTCAAGGGGAAAGGTTTTGAGGTAGTGCTCAAGCCGGATATTACGCCGGAGGAGTTGGTTAAGGAAATAGGAGATTATGGCGCGCTAATCGTCCGCAGCCGCACAAAAGTGACGCTGGACGTCATCACTGTCGGAAAAAAGCTTAAGGTCATCGGACGCGCAGGCAGCGGACTGGACAATATCGATGTTGCCGCGGCCAAATCTGCCGGCATTACGGTGGTCAATGCACCCGGGGCCAACGCCACCAGCGTCGCCGAGCACACGATGGCGGTCATCCTTAATTTGTTTCGAAACCTCATTCCGGTTGCAACCGCTCTCAAGGCCGGCCGGTGGGAAAAGAAAACGTATCAGGTCACCGAGCTAGCCGGCAAAACCATCGGCATCGTGGGCTTTGGTCACGTCGGTAGCTTGGTCGCGCAACTGGCAGCTGGATTTGGGATGAAGATTTTGGTTACGACACGCTCGCAAAAGTCCGTACCCGGTGCGTTGGTTCCGCTTGAACAACTCCTTCGGGAGTCAGACGTGATTACCCTCCATGTGCCAAAGTCTAGCGAAACACAAAGCTTGATTGGCAAAAAAGAATTAGCGTTGATGAAAAAAACCAGCTACCTCGTCAACTGCAGCCGGGGCGGGGTGGTGGATGAGGAAGCCTTAGTTGCCGCCTTAACCAACAGGCAAATCGCCGGTGCAGCATTGGATGTTTTTGCCACCGAGCCGTTGCCGGCAGATAGTCCGCTTTTATCCTTGCCCAATGTCATCCTCACGCCCCACGTGGCCGGCCAAAGCAGGGAAGCAAAGGAGCGGGCATCGCTTGCGGTTGCGCAGGAAGTAGCGGCCGCGCTCTTGCTATAATCACTCTATGGGGAGCGATTTCTTCATCGTGCTACGCTTCTGGGGGACGTTGTTTTTGGTGGGCGCGGCGGCATTCCCGCTGACGAAAGCATTGTTCGGACGTTCCATGACAGGGTCTCGCCCTGTCAGTAGCGATGCCGGCTGGTGGGATGGGGGGTACTTTTTTTCCAAAGCCGTGGGGATGGCAGTGGTAACGTGGATCGTGTATGCGATGGGAACAGTTCAAATCGTTCCATTTACCCATATCTCAATCCTGTTTTCTTTAGGCCTCGTCTTTATTCTTGGATTACTTCCGAATTTTCAATTTTCAATTTTCAATTTTCAATCAATTTTCAATTTCAAATTTTCAAAAAAAGTCTTTTTCATTATTTTCGAGGAGGCTTTTTTTCTGGCTGCACTACTATTCTGGAGCTGGATTAAGGCGCATGAGCCGAGCATTCACGGGTTGGAGAAATTTATGGATTTTGGGTTCATGCAGTCAATACTTAACTCCCGCTATTTCCCGCCGCCGGACATGTGGTATCCGCCGCTTCCCATCAACTACTACTACTTCGGCCACCTGGTAACGGCGGTACTCACCAAGCTTTCCGGCATTGATTTGGTCTATACCTTTAACCTGATGCTGGCGACGATCTTTGCCCTGACCCTGACGATGAGTTTTTCGATAGGAAAGCAGATTGGACTAATTGGGCAAATTAGGCCAATTGGACAAATAGTCGCAGGGTTACTCACCGCCTTCCTCGTCACCCTGGCCGGCAACATGCAGACGATCTACGCGTTTACGAGGGGGTATACGGGCGATGACGTTAGGCCGTTTTGGGAACTTGCTTGGAAGGTGGGGGAAGTAGGGGGCGTTAGGGAGTTATGGGAGAAGATCGGGCAAGGAATGCAGACCTACTGGTACGCCAATGCCACGCGGTTTGTCCCCTTTACCATCCACGAGTTCCCCAGTTACTCGTTTGTGGTTTCTGACGTACACGGACACGTGTTATCGATTCCCTTCGTGCTGCTGGCGATAGCACTTCTTATTGCAATGTCATTGCGAGGAGCCCCGAGTTTGTCGAGGGGCGACGCGGCAATCCCCAGCAAGAGATTGCTTCGCCGTATGAACGGTCTCGCAATGACAAACCTAGTTTTTTACGGTTTTCTCGTTGGCGTGCTCCTCATGACGAATGCGCTGGACGGCCCGATCTACCTCGGATTATTTATCGGAGTATTGGTTATGACGAATTGGTCAAATTTGGCCAATTGGTCAAATTGGAAAGAAATGGCAAAAACAGTAGGACTTGTCGTCGTGGTAGCCGGACTCACCAGTCTGCCGTTTTTGAGTCACTTTACGTCCTTTGTCACAGGGCTGGCAGTCAATTGTCCCCCGGCTTTTTTGGCCAACACCAAGATCGGACCGCTCCTGTTTGAGGGAGTGGAGAAGTGCCAGAGGTCGCCGATCTGGATGCTGTGGATTTTGTGGGGATTTTTTATGTACTGCGGGGCCTGGCTCATAGCCAGGAATGTACCAATCCGACCAATCCAGACCAATCCGACCAATAGGAATACACAAATTACAAAAATAGAAAATCTATTATTGGTTTTCTTTGTCTTTTCGCTGGTACTTATCATCTTTCCTGAATTTTTCTATTTCAAAGATATTTACCCCATGCATTTCCGCAGTAATACCATGTTTAAACTCGGGTACCAGGCGTTTATTCTGTTTTCGATAGTCGCTGGATATACGATCGTTTCGTTTCTTTTCGAACGTCACGCTTCAGTCCACAGAAAATTTTCAATTTTCAATTTTCAATTTTCAATGATAGGAAAGAAAATTTTTCTCATTTTTCTCCTCCCTCAACTTTTCCTCGTCTCCATTTTTCCGATATTCTCCGTGCGGTCGTATTTTAACGGGCTAAAAACGTATCAGGGGCTGGATGGGCTTACCTGGATGCAGAAAGAGTATCCGGATGATTGGGAAGCCATAAGATGGTTTAACCAAAATGCTAAATGTCAAATGCTAAATGCCAAATGTGAAAACCCCGTGCTTGTCGAAGCCGACGGGGACAGCTATACGGATTATGCGCGGTTTTCGGCCTTTACCGGCATACCGACCATCATCGGCTGGCCGGTGCATGAATGGCTGTGGCGCGGCGGTTACGACGTGGTGGCGCCGCGGCGGGAAGAGGTGCGGCAAGTGTATGAGTCAACGGATCTGGAAGCCACGCGCACAATTCTGACGCGCTTCGGCGTGCGCTACGTTATCGTGGGTACTTTGGAGCGGCAGAAGTACCCAGTTTTGCAGGAATGGAAGTTCAGCCGGCTGGGAAGCAGCGCATTTCAAAGCGGCAAAACTACAATCTATCAGCTTGATTAAGCCAATGGATATGTATGTTACAATACACGATCGTGGGTTACAACGTACATACTCTACAATCCATACGCGCTTAAACTCGCATTGCCGATGCGGATACGCGGGAGCGTCAGGCGCTGGCCGCGACACAGTGTCGATCCGGGGATGGTGGTGAAGGCCAGGGCGTAATTCATGGTACGTAATACCTCAAGCCCGGTAGCACTGGCAAAGCCGTACGGGTAGGCAAAGACTTTGGACTGGTTAAAGCCCCGTTCCGTCAACTGCGTGTCCGCGGTGCCGATTTCCCGCTCGTCGACTTCCTTCGTTGTTGCCACGTTGCGGTGGCTCCAGGTGTGGTTGGCGATGGAGAAGCCTGAGCCGGAGAGCTCTGAAATTTTGCCCCACGTGAGGTAGCCCGGGTTCTCGACGAGCCCTGTGGGAATGAATGCGGTGGCCTGAAAGCCGAACTCGCGAAGGATTGGGCCAGCCACAGAGCCCAAATCTTCATAGCCGTCGTCAAAGGTGAGAAGCACCGGCTTTGACGGGAGCGCCGCACCGGCATCGAAAAATGCGATGAGGTCGGTGGGCCGGATGGTCGTGTAGCCGCGGGATTTGAGGTATTCCATCTGACTTCGGAAGGTATCGGGCGCCACCGTGAGACTGGTCTGGTTTTTGGTTTTTGCTTCTTCCAGCGGCTGCACATGGTGGTACATGAGCGTCGGCACGTAGGCGCAGGGGCCCCAACGCTCGTTCATCTCGGCAAACGTCAGCGGCCGCGGAGTCGGGGTGGGGGTGACGGTGGGAATGGCTGTTGGCGTGGGGATTGCGGTTGGCGTGGGGACGGGGTACGGTTTTTTTGGTACGAGCGTTTGGAGTTTCGGGGCGGCAACCACGCCCAGAAGAAGGAAACCCAACAGAAGAAAAATTGTCTTGGCCTCTTTCATCTTCTTATGAGTGTAGCTTCTCGTGCGGCCATTGACAATGCAAGAAAGTAAAGGGGAAACCATGTATGTTGTAACAAGCGACCGCACAGCGTAACATACAGGTATTGACTTTTTTAGGAGATCTTGCTACGATGCGCCAAATATGACGATGTGCACCTGCGTCTGCGTATAAGATGTAAAAAATTTACAGGAAAGGGGGAAATAAAAATGAGTGTTCGACCAGAAACAGCTCAAGCAGCAGCAGAAGAAATAAAAGCAGTTTTTACAGACCTTAGTAGGCGTAGCGTAATCGCCCTGGGTTGTTCCGAGGGTGATTGGACCCTTCATTTAAACGTGGGCCATGGTTTAAGATCAGAACAAAAAGATGCGTTGGAACTGCAGGCCGTTCAGGCAAAATTTGCGTATCACGCTAGTAAAGCACACGGTGGCGATGCATACATGACCCTAAAGAGTGCTTGACAAGGGGCGGGGGACGTGGTTAAATAGCGACA
>JACREP010000115.1 GCA_016218185.1 Candidatus Gottesmanbacteria bacterium
CAACGGTTTCTCCGCTCGGCACTTCTTCCGACGGCGCGTGTGTGATACCGAAGCGCTTGGCACCGGCTTTGAGGCTTGCGGCTGCCAGCTGAAATGCGCCTGCGGTAACGCTGGGCGCCTGAAACGAGTTTGTTGCGGCGTAAAGGGCATTAATGAGGTTGGTAGCAATGTCCGCGGTTAATGCAACACCCAAATCCGAAAGCAGATGCCCTACCAGTTCGGCAGTCGATGAAGCCTGACTGTCTGTGATATTCACCGTCCCGTATTTTGCATTGTTTGGATGCCGGTCCACATTGATAATCGGTTTTCCGGCAAATAGCCCTTTATTTTCTTCATATAACTTTTTCAGGCCTCCCAGATGAATGGTGTCTACGGCAATAATGACATCCGCTGAAACGCCGCTATGGCTAAAATGGACTTTATCTTCACTAAACGACTCAAATCCCGCTCGGGGTTCGATGACCAAGTTAAACTTGCTTCCTTCGATGTTGTAGCTTACTTTTTCTATGGAGCCGTCAACGTAATCAAGGGAGATGACGAAGTTTTTGTTGGCCAGCTCGGTGACGACTTTATTGGCTCCCACATAACCGGAAAGCTCAACCGTCACGGGATCCGGGCACGCCACGGTCACCCTTTTGCCTAAACCGGCCAACCCCAGATACAGGGCAAGGACGCTGCCCATGCTGTCGTGCGTCGGATGCTCATGGGTGACAATTAAAATATCCTGAGCTTTATCAAGTAAATCTTTAGTCTTGGTACTATCCGCTGTTATATCCATAAATAAGCAACACAAGCAATGCGAGTTACTTAGTTATTTGGTAAAGCGTTTTAGTCTTGCTAAGTAACTGGACTTGCTGGACTTGCTATTTTATCCCGTAGTGATCGCGATTATAGCATCTTGGATGGCAAAATCAACTTTTTTGTCAAACAGGATCCCGCACTCCACACCCTTTTCGACCTTGGTTATATCCTCCTTCGCTTTACGGATCGATTTAATCTTGGCGCGTCCCACTTCTTCCTCGCCGCGCATGACCTTCACGCTGTCGCCGCGGGCAAGCCTCCCCATGGTCACCCGTGTGCCGGCTATCCGCTGCTTTTCAAATGGAAATTCGGCAATAATCGTGCCCGCCCCCAGCTCCCTCTCACCGGTCGTGATTTCCTTCATGCCGGCCACCACGTCGGCCAACTCATCTAAAAGTTCGTAGATAATCGTGTAAATGCGAAATACCACTTTTTCCGTCTGGGCCAGTTTGGTCACGGAAGCAGCGCATTTGACGTTGAATCCTACCACAAAAGCAGCCGTGGATTTGGCCAACAGGATGTCTGCATCGGTGATGTCCCCGATTCCGCTTCCGACTACATCGATGCGCTCCGAGATGGCTGCAGTTATGGCTTCCATCGATCCGGCAGTATCCGCTTTCAGGACAATCTTGAGCGTTTCTTTGGCCTGCTCTTCCACGGGTTTGAGCCAATCCGGAAGTTGCGGGTGTGCTGTGTCCAAAGCCCCGGCGGTTGCATTGACCGCCTTTTGTTTTTCCGCTACGGACACATCCGTCAGAACCGATCCCACCGCGGGCAACCGAGTAAACCCAAGCACTTCCACCGGCGTACTCGGAAGCGCTCCTGCCACCGCTTGGCCGTTTTCATCAAACATCGCACGAATCTTGGCTGCCTGAAAAGATCCTTCAAACAACGGCTGGCCCCGGGTTAACGTCCCCTTTTTCACGATCACGGTTGCTACCATTCCTATTCCCTTATCCACCCGTGTTTCGATAACCACTGCCTCAAGTGGGGCACCCGGTTCTCCCTTGAACTCTTTCATCTGCGCCACTAACAGGATAAGATCCAGAAGCTCTTTGACCCCGGTCCCGGCTTTGGCAGAAATCTGGGCCACGGGTACATCACCGCCAAATCCTTCCACCTGTACGCCTACTTTTGCAAGATCTTGCTTGACGCGGTCCACGTTGGCAGCCGGAAGATCAATCTTATTAACCACCACAATCATTGAGGCGCCGGAGGCTTTGATCTGATCAATGGATTCTTTGGTCTGGGGCTTCACGCTGTCATCCGCGGCAACCACCAGAAGCGCGATATCAGCAACCGTCACCCCGCGGCTTCGCATCTTTGCAAACGCCTCATGCCCGGGCGTATCGATAAAGGTGATTTTGCGCTCTTGCGCAAAATCATCCTGAGCTTGCCGAAGGATCCCCTGCGGGATCCCTCGACTCCCTTCGGTCGCTCGGGATGACGGTTCCTGCGGAACCGTCACTTGGTACGCCCCAATATGCTGTGTGATGCCGCCGTGTTCCTCTGCTGCAACGGATGTATGTCTGATCGTATCAAGAAGCGTGGTTTTGCCGTGGTCAACGTGGCCCAACACCGCCACAATTGGCGGCCTGCTGGAAGAAGAAACACTTGCCTGTGCCTTTGTTTTCGTC
>JACREP010000114.1 GCA_016218185.1 Candidatus Gottesmanbacteria bacterium
ATAGAAAGTCGCGGTAGGGGATATGAACAAAAAATTCCGCAAAGTTACCTGGAGCTTCTGGACATGCTCAATCACAAATGGCTGGCCGAAAATACATCGATACCGGTGCTTACGGTCGCCACTGATGGGTTAAACGTCGTGAGAAGCAAGCTGGCACAACAGCAACTTGTGGGTGCAGTAAAAACCAAAATAAAACGGTAATTTGCTATTATATATTATATGGCACGCGGAAAACTGGTGGTTTTTGAAGATACGGATGGTTCGGGAAAGAGAACACAGTTGGCGCTGCTTGCCGAGTACTTCAAACAGCATAGCTCGCCGTTTGCCACGATGGATTTTCCCAGGTATAACGAGTCGCTGTTCGGTGAACTGGCAGGCAGGATGCTCAAAGGAGAATTCGGCAATATCGATCAGCTCCCTTCGCATTTGGCAGTGTTGCCGTTTGCGGCCGACCGGTGGCTTTTGAAAAACGACCTTGTCCGTTGGCTTAACGAGGGAAAGATCGTCGTGAGCAACCGGTATACCGCATCCAGCGCCGTGTATTACGCGGCAAAATTGCCCGAAGATAAACGCAGTGAATTTATCCGGTGGGTGTATACGATGGAGCAGGAAGTGATCGGGTTGCCCAAAGAAGACCTCGTGATTTATCTTCATTTACCGACCAATCTCGCGCAGTCATTGATTGACAAACGCTCCCAAGCTGGCGAGCAAGCGAAAGACATCTATGAACGAAATGAACAGCTGCTTACCATTGTCGAAGATCTCTACGGTCAGCTTGTTGCCGAGCGTTCCAATTGGCGGGTGATTGAATGTGCGGTGGGCGACACCATACGATCTCGCGAAGAAATTCACAAACATGCGCTTGACATACTGACCCAAACCGGAATTTATAATTCTTAACATTATAGTCACTAATTCTGACAACGGCCGTTGGAAGAATTAGTGATTATGAAAATTGTTAATTGAAAATTGTCGTGAGAGAGTATATAAAACAAAGATAACCATGCGAAAGAAACGGCAATCATCCCGGGGGAGGCTCACGGTCATTGCGGGCCCCATGTTTTCCGGCAAAACCAGCAAGCTTGTTGCCATGGTCGAAGTCTTCACGCGTATGGGATACAAAGTCCTGACGGTCAAGCCCAAACTTGATGACCGCTACGGCGGCAAAGACGAAATTCACTCCCACGACCACAAGAAAACGCCGGCAATTATTGTGGACGGCGAGACGCCGGAGGCGATTATTGAAAAAATAGTAACAACCCGAGCGGATAAGGTGATTTTTGACGAGGTGCAGTTTTTTGACAAAGAGAAAGTGATGAGGGTTATTGATGTGCTTCGAAAACGCGGCATCCATGTGATTGCCGCAGGGCTCCTCTATGATTATCAACGAAAACCGTTTGGCTCAACGCCTGATTTACTCGGGCTTGCAGATGAACGCCTGGAGCTTTTTGCCATTTGCCAGAAGTGCGGGAGCCTCGCCCGCCATACCGAGCGGGTATCAGGCGGCAAGGGACAGATAGTAGTCGGCGCGGCAAACATGTATATCGCCAGTTGCGAAAAATGCCATAGGATATATAAATAAAGAAAAGAGGTGGATATGAGCGATCCCCATGAAGGAGAACCAAAGAAGGTGGACGGTGAGTTTGGTGGCGGGTACGGAAATAGTAAAAGTCCCGATCCTATAAGAGCGGGTGAAGTTACGGATCATATTGAACCCGGAGAACCAGTCGTTGGTCCGCAAGGCGAATAATATGACTAAAATTTCCGCTAAAGCGCCGGTGGTTGGAGGGAAACAGTATCATATTGCCTGCAAAGCAGGCGATGTTGCCCCAGTGGTGCTTTTGCCCGGAGACCCGGGCCGGGTGGGGAAAATTGCCTCCGGCTGGGACACGAACCGCGAAGTTGCCCATCACCGCGAGTATCGCACGATGACGGGAAAGGTTAAGGGAGTGGATATTTCCTGTACCAGTACCGGCATCGGTTCGCCGTCGTTAATCATTGCGGTAGACGAACTGGCGCGTATCGGCGCGGAGACGTTTATCCGCGTGGGTTCGACCGGTGCACTAGACTTGTTGTGAATTAGTTTTCCTTCTATACTCATAGGCAGGAGGTATCCTGCCTTATGAATCTTCCCTATCTTAGCAAACATCCTGAGCTTTTTCCATCCGTCATCGGCATTACGTACTCCCAGTTCCGCTCCCTCATGTACCGATTCTCCTTTGCCATCAGGAA
>JACREP010000116.1 GCA_016218185.1 Candidatus Gottesmanbacteria bacterium
TGGTACACGGCGCCCCGTACCGAGCTATGCTCTGGTACTGGGGCGAACCCTCATCTTGTATCCCCGGCGGGAATCGAACCTGCATCGGAGGTTTAGGAAACCTCTGCTCTATCCGTTGAGCTACGGGGACCCTGGTCGGGATGGCCAGACTCGAACTGGCGGCCTCTTCGTCCCTGCCCGCCGAAACTTTGTCGGGGATCGCGGACTCGAACCGCGGACCTCACGGTCCCGAACCGTGCGTTCTACCAACTGAACTACATCCCGCCAGCCGTATTGTAGCATATCCCTTTTTGCGGTATAATACCGGAAATGAAGCTTTCGTTTGCCTCCAAAAATGCCCCGCCGCCTCCTCCGCCCCTTCCTGACGTCGTCCTGGCTTCCCAGTCTATGGGCCGCAAGCACCTGCTGGAAAAGCTCGGCATCCGGTTCCGCCAGGCTGTCACGCGCATTGATGAAGAAGCCATTGTAGACGGCAAACCGGAAACCATGCTCCGGCGCCGTGCGGCTGCCAAAGCAAAAGAGGTCGCAGACCACCCGCGCGTGTACGGTCTGGCCGAGGACAGGCCAACGCTGATCATCGCCGCCGACTCTATGGCACTGATCGGCAAACGCACGTTCGGCAAATCGAAAGACCGCGAGGACACCAAAACCATGCTCAAAAGTCTCATGGGCAAAACCCACGTGTTTGCGACAGCCGTCCATATCCTGCTTCTGGAAGAAACCCGCGTCAAAAAAACCTGGGAAAAACTGGTGAAAACCAAAGTCACCATGCGCCGGTTGACGCCGGTTGAGGGGGAAAGCTACGTCTCCCGGTTTGACTTCAGCCGCTTTGCCGCAGGCTACAGCTTAAACGACGCGCCGTGGGACTTAATCACCAAGATTGAGGGAAGCTATACCAACGTCATCGGATTGCCATTTGAGGTCCTCCTGCCGATCCTTCGCAAACTTAAAATCATCATGTAAGTCAGGAGAGTTCTTCCGGCTGAAACAGAAGATTGATTTCCTTTTGGGCAGCCCCAACTGAATCCGAGCGGTGGACGACATTTTTTGGCTTCGATTCACCGAAGTCGCGCCGGATCGTGCCTGGCTGGGCCTCGCTTGGATCCGTGGGCCCACAGATGGCAAAGACTTTTTGGATCGCCCCTTCGCCCTCCAGCACCATTGCTACCACGGGACAGGACATCATAGCCGCACAAAGCTCCGAAAAAAACGGCTTGTCTTTGTGGTGCGCGTACCAAACATCGAGGATCTCCTGCGTCAAGCACACCATCTTTAAGGCGATAAGGTTCAAGCCGGCCCGCTCGAAGCGGTCGATAATCTGGCCGACCACCTTTTTCTCCATCCCGTCGGGTTTGATGAGAACGACGGTTCTTTCATTCATATCTTTCAAATTAGTCTAATGAGTCAAATTAGTCAAATGGGAGCGTAAGCAACTTTTCAAGCGTGGCATCACGCCCTCGGTTCCACACCACCGCCATATTTAAAGTTCTTTGCACCAGGTATGTTTTGGCTAACTTGTTAATTTGTTCCTTTGTTACTTTGTCAATCTGTTTGATGTAATCGTCTAAAGTTTCAATCGGCTCGCGGTACACTTCCTGCCGGCCGAAGTATTCACCCAAAAACTCCGGATCCTCACTTTTGAAGGCTATAATAGTTTTTAAGCGCTTTTTAGCAACTGCCACTTCTTCCTCCGTCACCCCCTTTTCTGCCGCTTTCACTAGTTCTGCCAGTATTGCTTGCGTAGCCTCCTCAACCTTATCTGTTGCGACGCCTGCGTAAATGCTCCAATTCCCCACGTCCGCATAGCTGCTTTGAGAGCTTCTGATATGATAACAAAGTCCCCGCTTCTCCCGGATTTCCCTGAAAAGACGGGAGGTAAACGAGACTCCCATAATCAGGTTAAACAGGCTCCCTGCGTAGCGCTCGCGGCTGGTCCGTGCAAACGTCCGGAGGCCCAGGATCATGTGCGCCTGTTGGGCGTCCGGCTTGGTGACAACTGCCAGTTGCGGTTTATCTTGGTTATCTTTAACGATCTCAAAACCATCGTTATGACTTGTCTTTCCGGCCCCTGAGCCGGAATCCAGTTTTTGTTCTACGCTGGATCCTCGGGTCAAAGCCTGCCCCCGCGAAGGCGTGGGGCCCGAGGATGACAACGCACGCCCCCCAAACCACTGTTCAGCCTTCTCCCGTATTTTATTGGTCGGATTGGTAGTATTGATAGTATTGGTCGGATTTAAGTTTCCCGCTAACACTACTACCATCCGTTCCGGCTGGTACCATTGGTCGTGATAGCGTTTAAGTTCCGCTGACGCCACCGACCGCAGACTTTTCTCTTCTCCGATAATGCGCATCCCGAGCGTCGTGCCCTGATACAGCAGATGATGAAACGCTTCCTCCACTTTTGCCGCGGGCTCATCCTCATAGCGCTTCATTTCCTCGATGATGACATTTCGTTCACGCTCTACGTGTTTTTGGAGAAGTAAGGGCGCCAGTGCAAGCTCTCGGTTGACGTTTAGCGCTAACTCCCAGTCAGTGCTAAGCACCTTGTTATGAAAACTCGTGACGTCGATATCGGTATAGGCATTTTGTAGCCCTCCGGCGCGCTCGATGATGTTTACGTCATCCGTCGTCGGGTACTTTTTCGTACCCTTAAATACCATGTGTTCGAGGAAATGGCTGATGCCATTGATTTGAGTCGTCTCGTACCGGCTCCCTACCGCAACCATCACCGACGTCGCCACCGAATTGACCCCCTCCATGGGCACCAAAATGAGCCGCACACCGCTGGAAAGCACATGTTTTTCGTATGGTTTTGCATTACCCATAAGACTTTGATCATAGCAAACTTTCTTTCAAGAATCGAGAAGCAACCCCAATATGCTCCCATGAGGCTAAATGATGTACGTTGTAGGGTGCGACCGTCACTTACAATATACATACCTCTGTTTTTGATCTTTGCTATTTGACCTTTGATATTTTATATTGAACCTATGTCCCCCGACGACATACGCCAACAGATAGAACTGACGGTAGTCGAGCTGGTAAAGGCGCGGATGGCCGACGGCTCCATGACCGAGGAGCGAAGCCAGCACGTCTCTCAGCGGGTCCTGGATCTTTTGCAGCCGGGCATGAGCTTGGAAGCCCTCTATCGGACGATAAGTAAACTGGACGATACCATACCGGAACTCTCACCCGTCGTTCTTCCATACCTACGCGAATATGAACACAACGTCACCAGGCAGGCCCAGGAAAACGTCCGAAACCTCATCAAACAGGGCCAATTTGATGCCGCAGCAAACCTGGCGGAAAA
>JACREP010000117.1 GCA_016218185.1 Candidatus Gottesmanbacteria bacterium
GGCTCATACAGTTTTTCTTTTTTGGCTCCTTCCTTCAGATACTCAAGCATTCCGGCGATGTAGGTCGGGAACTTTTCTAAAAACTTTTTCCGCGAGACGCCATGGGCAGAAACGATGTCCCACGCCATCTGCCGGTCAATCGTACCATTATACTCCGACGGGTCAAAATCATTCGGTAAGCCGTACACGCGCTGCATGGCAAATGCAAAGCGTTGGAGCCCTACCGGTCCTGCGCCGACGTGGTAGATGAGGGTACCATCGATGTCGAAAAGGATAAGTTTTTGAAAACGCATTACCGATGATTATACACGTCGAGAGCACGGGAGAGAAGCTCGATGCAGCGCTTAAGATCTTTTGTGTTCAGTACGTACGCAATGCGTACTTCATTTTTGCCCAAGCCTTTTGTCGCATAGAAGCCGCCTGCAGGAGCCACCATCACGGTTTCCGCTTGTCCTGAGCTTGTCGAAGGATCTCGAAAGTCGGTAAGAAGCCACGCACAAAATTTTTCGCTGTCGTCAACCGGCAACCCCACAATGGTATAAAATGCGCCCTCCGGCTTGGTGATCACGACCCCCGGGATCTTACGAAGTCCCTCAAAAAGCACATCGCGCCGCTTTTCCCACTCATCATGCGTTTCACGCAGCCACGCGGGAGTCACCTCGGTAAGTTTCGCAGCAATCATCTGATCCACGATGCCGCTTGAGAGTCTTCCCTGTCCGATGCGCAGAACTCCTGCCATGAGATCGCTGTTTAGGGAAACAATCGCTCCCAACCGCACGCCGCATAAATTGTACCGCTTGGACATGCTGTCCAGCACAATTGCCTGCTTCGGAATTTGCTTCATGTACGCCAGAAGCGAAACCTGTTTTCTGCCGTCATAGGCATACTCGCGGTACACTTCATCGGAAAGAAGAAAAAGGTTATGCTTTTTTGCTAGCGTTACTAGCGTTGCTATTTCCTCTTCCGTGTACACAGTGCCTGTTGGGTTATTGGGGTTGCAGATAAGGATCGCACGGGTTTTTTTCGTTATCTTTTTTTCAATAATTGATTTTATTGGCAAATGAAATCCATCTTTGATTGAAGTTCTGATGGCAACCAGTTTGACGCCGTTGACCACGGCGTACGTATTGTAATTTGCATAAAACGGCTCAAACACAATCACTTCGTCGCCCGGTTCACAGACCGCAAACAACGCCATGGATATGCCCTCCGACCCGCCGCTGGTTACTTGAATGTTGGAAATATCGATGAAGGGATAACCGAGCTTGTGATAATACTTCTTTAAGGACTCAAGGAATACCGGCTCGCCCTGCGACTGGCTGTAGCCGATAGGATTTATGTTCCAATCTTTAAGGACGTTCATCATCACGCCAGGGGTTTTAATATCCGGGTCGCCGATGTTGAGGTGATAGACTTTCACGCCCTTCTTTTTGGCAGCTTGCGCAAGCGGAACGAGTTTCCGTATCGGAGAAGCCGGAACCTGAAGAAGTCGTTTTGATACAGAAGACATAAATAATTCTAAATTTTTAATTCTTAATTTTTAATCAATTTTTAATGAATTAATGTTTTAAACATTTAAGCATTTCTTCGTTTGATTAAAAATTGAAAATTTGAAATTAAAAATTACTCTACCCTTTCCATCCCAAACTCGCTCTCGATATCCGGTTTGCCGAACTCTTTCCAGGCAGATAAGCCCCGCAGAAAAAGCTCCATAAACCGATCGCCAGCTCCCGATGATCCGGGCGCAAACGCCAGTTCCCCTTCCCGTACGCTGAAGGTCCCGTCGGTAAAGTATGCAATGCGCTTCATGCCTGTTATGGTCACACGGAGCGGCTGCCCCGGCGTATACTTCATCTCTGATTGTCGTACCGTCGTCTTTATGTTACCGTATCCGTCTATCCAGGCGATACGGTGTTTCGGGATATCGGGAATAATAGACAGGTCCCGTTTCTCTCCGATGTACTTCGTCTCCCCGTGCATTAAACCCACGACTGCTTCCGGAAAAAAATCCCGCGAGCGAAACTGCGAACCTTTATTTTCCACATTCACACTATAAAATTCCCGGA
>JACREP010000018.1 GCA_016218185.1 Candidatus Gottesmanbacteria bacterium
ATATCAACCATGCGCACTTCGCCGCCGCCCAAGGTGAGAGACAACCCGTAGCGCGTGGAGTCTTTGATCGTATCCAATCCAAATGCACTGGCGGATGCTACCATATCCTGTACGGTATTGAGATACAGCATTTTTACCGCCGGGATGTTGTATGAATTACCCAGCGCCAGCCGGAGCTGCACCGCGCCATGGAACTTCCCGTCATAATTGTGCGGGCAGTAGTTGGGCTGGTTGATGTTGGCAAAGCAGGTGGCAACGTCCAAAAACATCGTGGCCGGAGTCACAATTTTTTTCTCCAGCCCCAGCGCATAATTGACGGGCTTGATGGAGGATCCGGGCTGCCGGAGTGCCGTCGTTACATTAAAACTGCCCGACGGGGAGGCAAAGTAGTCCACTGATCCCACCATGGCCAAAATTTCTCCGGTTGCGGGTTTGGTGACCAGGAGGCTGCCGTTGGTGACACGAAGATTTTTGAGTTTTTCTACTTCTGCCGCTATTGTCGCCTGGACATATTCCTGAAGATCCAAATCCAATGTGGTGGTAACTTTGAGTCCCCCCCGTTCGACTATTGCTTCTCCGTACCGGTCCACGAGCTGCTCTTTGACGTACATCACAAAATGGGGCGCTTTGATGCCGGTTGTTTTTTTGAATACGATTTCTTGTTTTTCCGCATCCTGAGCTTGCTTGTCCGTAATGTACTTATCCTCCATCATTCTGCGCAGGACCTCTTTTTGCCTGAGTTGGGCCAGCTCGGGGTGCGCGCCGAAGGGTGAGTAAAGCGTGGGGGCCTGCGGCAGTCCTGCCAAAAGTGATGCCTCGGCGAGATTTAGTTCCTTGACGTTTTTGCCGAAGTATTTTTCGGCCGCGGTTTCTATGCCCCAGGCGGTCCCGCCGTAGGGAACCTGGTTTAAATACATTTCTAGAATTTTATCTTTGGGGTACAGCAGTTCCACCCAGAACGCAAGGATTATTTCCCGTATTTTTCTGGTAACGGTGCGCTGGGGAGTGAGGAGTGCTGTTTTGACCAATTGCTGCGTGATGGTGGAGCCGCCCTGGAGTTGCTGGCGGGTGATGGTGGCAACCACTGCGCGCAACATTCCACGGACCGGGTCAATACCGCGGTGGCGATAAAAATCGCGGTCTTCTATGGCAATGGTTGCCTGCCGGACTACCAGGGGGATGTCGGAGAGCGGCACGGGCGTGCGGTTCTGCTGGGCGTAAATATCAAACAGCAACCTGCCCATCCGGTCATAGACTTTAGTGGATTGGGGAATGTTGTACTGGCTAAGTTTAGCAGGGGAGGGCAAATCCTTGAAAATCAAAAAATATGAGACGAAAACGAGCGCAAACGGCAGGAGCCAAAACGCGTAGGCAATGTGCGGGAAGTGCAGGACACGCTCTTTGGCAGTCCGGAGTTTATGGACAATCAGTATCCGCCGGGTCATAAACCAGTTGATGATTGTTCGGTACATGCATATAATTATACTTGAAGGAGGAACAGTATGTTTACACTACCCAAGTTACCGTATGCCTACAATGCGCTTGAGCCGTACATTGACGAGCGCACGATGCAGATTCATCATGATAAACACCACGCTGCGTACGTAAAAAATCTCAATGATGCGTTAGCAACAATACAACAAAGCGACAAATTGACAATTCAACAACTTCTTGGAGACTTAAACAAAGTGCCGGAAGCGATACGGACAAAGGTGCGAAACAACGGCGGCGGACACGCCAACCACACGCTGTTTTGGGAAATAATGAGTGCTAATTCCAAGGGAGAAGTAAGAAAACCAAGCGGTGAGCTTGCTACGGCAATAGACGCAGGGTTTGGGAGTTTTGAAAAATTTCAGGAGCAATTTTCCGCGGCCGCCATGGGAAGGTTTGGCAGCGGGTGGGCGTGGCTTATTATTGTGAGTGGGAAGCTTTCGATTATAGATACGCCCAATCAGGATAGTCCCTTAATGGATGGTAAGACGCCCATCCTCGGCCTGGACGTGTGGGAGCACGCTTACTACCTCAAATACCAGAACATGCGGGCAGACTACATTAAAGCCTGGTGGAATGTAGTGAATTGGGCGAGTGTTGAAAAACGATTCAATGCCGCGTAAGATAGCCTCATGAAAATCCAGGACCCCTGGAAGCTCAAGTATGAGCAACCCAAGGACGTTGTCCTTTTTGCGGCAAGCCAAC
>JACREP010000121.1 GCA_016218185.1 Candidatus Gottesmanbacteria bacterium
AGTAAACACTTCGCTGAACCATACATCGTGCTTATCCGTTACATTATAGAGTTTGGCATACAGCCTGCCGTTTCCTGTGGGATTTCGCAAAAAAATCTCAAATGTTACCTTTTTGATAGTCGGGTAACTCACCGTATTAATATATGCTTCCGCGCCTAATAGCTCTTCGTACTCCGAACTCTTCGTTGTCCCGCTCCCAAGCGGAACATAGAACTCGGCCGCCTGTGGTACGGCGGGAATTGCCGTAGGGCTAATTTCGACTGCGGCGGGTGCCGGGGTTGCCTTCGATAATGCCTCGTCTATTTTTGCCGTGCATGCATCCGGGCACGTTAAAACGTCTTTCTGCGGCTCAGTAATGACGCTTACGGACTCGCGATTGCTTGACTTCGTAAACACCATGATATCCAAAAACAACACGTTCAAACTTACGAGGAAAAGCAAAAATACAATAATAGATCCGAGCTTAAGAGGCATAGCGTCGAAATACCTTCCACCACACTTTTTTAAGCATCGATGGTGAATTGCGCATGTGTGCGGTAAACATCCAATATCGGATATCGTGCACATTCCGATTCATCTCTTCCGTCAGCGACTCTAATGAAACCTGCTGCTCCTGAAATTTCCTCCGTTCCCACAACTTGGCAAATACGATGAAAGAGTAAAACCCCTGAAGCATAGCCAGAACCAGTCCGTGAAGGCCGTCCTTAAATCCAACTTGCGCAAAAAATACCTTTACAAAATCCGACACGGGGAAGCGTAGAGCGTCGTACCATGCGAGCTGGTAATTGGTAGTCATCAATTTTTGCACTTCGCTTTCGGTATAAATCGTATCCATTTTGCGGATGAATTGAGAAATTGTTTCATAGTTGTAATGGATATACGGTTCCCGTAGTTCATCTGTCCGGCCGTCTACCTCAAGATACTCGTGCACGTGGACACACGGGAAACGCCCTTTGCCTCTTTTGAACAACCGAAGCTGTTTATCTGGCCACCAAAGGCCATGCTGCATCCATTTGCCAAAAATGATGTTCTTTCTGGGTATCCAGTACCCTACAATATTTTGGATTTTGGATTTTGGATTTTGGATTTGTCGTTGTATCTCCTTTACTAATTCCGGTGTTACTTCTTCATCCGCATCCAAAGATAATATCCAATTACCCTGTGCCTTCTCAAAACCGAAGTTCTTGTTCACATTGAGCATCAAATTGTTTTGTCTCGGGTACACGGTTGCGTTGTGGCGCCTGGCGATGCTCACGCTTTCATCCGTTGATTCATTGTCTACCACAATCACTTCATCCGCCCATGCAACCGACGACAAACATCGGTTAAGTTTTCCCTCTTCGTTACGCGCTGATATAACCACACTGATCCGTTTCATGTTGCCTCCCGAAAACTCTTGATAAGACTGCGGATACGCTCTCCTTCCAACAACCAAAGGATCCCTCCGTACAGTATAGCACCCGCAAGTCCGCCAGCCACATACCAAACAATTCCGTGGGGGAAAATTGTAAGAAAACTCCCATAGAACAACCCCTGGCCTATTGTTCCGATCAATGCCGATCGTACGCTTCGCCAGAATGAAAATGGCGCAACGCGTTTTACCAGAGTTACGACCAACCATAATGTACTGGAGATGATCAAAAGTGCGACAGCCACTCCGTTGTATCCGAATAACCAGACGAACAGAACCGTCAATACCCATGTGGAAGCGGTCCAAAGAATCATAAGTAAGAGCGTCGTTTTAATCTTTCCGATGGCGTTGAGTGCATTGGTAAGAGGCGTTGATAAACTCGCAATCGCTGAAGCAATCGTAAACAGATAAAACGAAAAAAGCGCCGGCTCCCACTTTCCGTATCGGGGAACAACCCGTACAAGCGGAAGCACAAAAAATAATAATGACGTTGAGATAGGAAATATCGTAAGCGAAAGTCCAAAAAGCGTTTTCTCGATTGCCCTGCCAAGTGCTTCTTTGGACTCCTGAATCCTGGAAAACGCCGGAAATGTCACGCGCATAACGCTATCCATAAGCAATCGGAGCGGCACCTCCGCCCATTTCTTTGCCCATCCGATATAGCCTACTTCGGCAAACGGCAGTACTTTTCCCAAAAAAACAGTCAGAAGATCGTCTTTCACCAGTGCTAAAAGTGAATTCGTCTGAAACGGTAAACCGAACCGGATCAAACGTTTCGCTGCGGCCGGCGAGATGCCAAACGATACGCGCCAAGGGCAAACGATATACATCACGATTAACCCCATCACACCACGCACCAGGACCGCCCAGGTAAAGCTAGCCACTCCCCATCCCATCCACGCTAATATCACGGCCACCGCATAAAAACCCACTGTTTCCACTATTTGCGGAATCACCAGCTTTTGAAAATCGAGTTTTCGTTCCAATATGACTGACGGAATCGTCTTGAGCGACGACAGAAAAAAAGAAATGACAAGGGCTCGAAACAGCCATAAACCGGAGTTGTCCAACATGTAAAAATGCGCAATATTCGACGAAAAAACCAATGAAACAGCCACCATGATACCAACCAATATCTGCTGAATAGAAAATGTTGTCGCCAGATCCTCGTGAGAGAGATCTTCTTTTTTTTGAATCAGAGCAGCTGCAAGTCCGATGTCAGAAAAATAACCCAAGAAAGAAATGATTGCAGATACGACATAGAAAATTCCGAATATCGACGGAGTCAAAAAAATCGTCAGGAGAAACGTTGCGCCAAACGCGATCAATTGCAACACAAACGTCCTGGACGTTAATGCGACAATACCCGAAAGAGATTTTTTTTTGATAACCGCGAGATCTGCTTCATTCATATGGTTTTCCAGGGACGGGTAATGACTAACCGAAAAAGTCCCATCAGATCCCCTAACGCCGTTTTCCATACACGCACGGTGGATCCCGGATTATCTACCCACGTCACCGGCTCCTCAAAAATCGTGAGCCCTACTTTTTCTGCAAGTATCAGAATTTCCGTATCGAAAAACCATTCATCGTCCAACACATGGGGCAAAAGCTTCAGAACGGTACCGCGTGTCATTGCCTTAAATCCGCATTGTGCATCCGTAAAATGAACAAAAAAGATGCATTTAATCAAAAATATATAGGCCTTTGAAGTAATCGTCCGGAGAATATTCCTCCCATAGACACGCGCGCTTTTGGCATTGCGCGATCCGATGGCAACATCATACCCGTGCTGCAGGTGTCTCACCAGCGATGGAAAGTGCTTAAGGTCCGTAGAAAGATCGACATCCATATATGCCACAAAATCAGTCATGCTTTTACCCCATGCGTACTTCACCGCTCTTCCTCTTCCCTTTTGGGAAAGACGCTCTGCCCTGATATGCGCATACGTTTTGGCGAGATTCTTTGCAATATCTGCCGTCCGGTCTGTTGAAGCATTATCGACAATGGTAATTTCCCATACAAAATCCGTCAGGTGGCGACGAAGATAATCGTGTAACGTCACGACTCCTTTTGCCAGATCCTCTTCTTCGTTATACACGGGTATAACGATATTAAGCGAGGGTTTTTGTCTGTTTTTTCCCATAGAAAAAAAGGGTAATCATAAGCGTCATCACACTGATCAGATTTCCAATGACGCGAACCGGCGTACTAAAAAAATGCATTTCTATAATGGATTCACCCGTCGAAACCGGAATGTGCGGTACCCCGTCCACAATCGAAGGATTGGTGACCTTTCCGTTTACCCAAAAATTCCACCCCGGGAAATAGGCGCGTCTGATGGTGACTTCGGCATCCTTTCTGCTGGTAACCACGAACCGGAAATACGTTTCCGTATCTACCTCTGTTTCCACGGTATAATCAACGGTCGCCGGCACGCTGTCGGATACTACCTCAGATAGGACGTTCGGCCGCGGCAAGCTTGCAGGCAAGTATTCATCTGATATTTTCGATACGCGAAAACGCAGCTCCCCACTATCTTCATACGCGCCCGCCGGACGATCCACCCGGTACTGTCCACGAAACCACTTCGCGTTAACCGCAACTATAGCTATGACAATAACCACTGCCAGTAACCACTGAAGAGCCCTCTTGTCTGTCATTGTTACCGCCAATCCTCCAAGCATCGACAGACCGAGTACCGCATAGGTCAAAAAACGCCATGGGTACTGAACGTACGAAGAAAACGGCACAATGTCCCAAAGGAATTGCGAAGACGGAAGCATAATAAATACTGCTCCGAGTGTTATTCCCAATGCTAGTAATATATAGTGAGTCTTTTTTGGTACCGCGTTACGTTTTATCCACCATGCAAGTAGTCCGGTCAGAGCCAAAAAAACATGCAGCTTTCCAAGCTTAAATGACATCCCGTCCACGCAGCCGCTGATCGATCCGCCAAATCCCCACTGGGCATTCCATAACTGCCAAAGACATACAAAGTGGTCTCGAAAATTCGCCGTTGGCCCGATCTGGGCGGAAACGCTGGTCCAACCCATTTCAGCGAAAGCCGGTAGCCAAAAAAATGTTGAAATCCCAAGCCCTATCCCAACCATCTTCCATACTCCAATGATTACATTTCGGTCAACGGTTTTTTTTATCCGGCTAATAATCCAGTACAGAACTATTCCACCAATCACCGTTCCTGCCGTGAGATACCCGAAAATCGTGTGAGAAAGAATAACACCCGCAAGTCCGATACCTCCCCAAAAAACAGCCGACCTGCGACGAAAAGAGTCTTTCATGGTCATCAGCCCCCAGACTACCAGGGGAAGAAAAGCCATCGCCCAAAATTCTCCCACTGCTCCTCGCACATAAATCTGCACCGCGTGATACGGCGCATACACAAAAGCAACCGCAGAAACCACTCCTGCGGCGGCCCCCAATATTTCCGAAGCCAACACGTACATCGTAATACCTGCCAATGCCGTACCTATGAAAAACATAATCTTTGCAGCAAGGAGCGCCGGTATCCCCCACATATATAAAAATCCGCCGACGTAATACGGGAGCGGACCGTAAAAATTAAATAAAGGATACCCGTAGCCGTACCCTAAATCAGACACCAAACGAACAGGAAATTGTCCGTTGCGGAGAGCCTTCCCCATCACTATCACGCGGGCAACCTGTGTATCATCATGCATCGGGAAAAATCCTTTTTGAAAAAGATATCCGACACTCCACCAGGAAAAAATAAGAATGAGAACTATAGGAATTACGTGCCGCCTCACCGTGCACCTCCCTGCAGGCGTTTTTTTAACTCTGCCCCCACAAATGAAAACGCAATGATCATGCTTATCCCCGACATGACATCCGCCAACAACCGCGAGGGCGTTTCCCGAAACTCAATGATCAACCGATGTACGCCCTTGGGCACAGCGATAGAGATCAGGCCCATCGGATTGCGGTATGAAATATGCGCAGGCGTTCCGTTTAGTTCTGCCCCCCAACCGGGATAATAAATCGTATTCATCCGAAGGATGCCGCGCTCTGTTACTTCAATTGCTGCCTCAATGCGACGAGTGGAAACCTTTTGCAGACTGACAACGCCTTTTCCTTCAATAAATTCCAGTTTTTTGGGTGCACGACTCTTTGGTCTTTCGCTCACCCAACGGGGCAAATATTCATCAGCCACCGTCGTTGTGGCTTCATTGGTAGTATAGTATCCTTCTTCGCGTTCAACCCTTACAATACCACGGGTTATTTGCCAAAATGGGATCATCCACATCACGAAAAAAACCAATGTTAACCCCACCGTCATGCCGGCGGAAGCCCGATCCACAAGCCGTGCCACGAGCCACGATCCGGCAAGGATGGCGACCGAAAGAAACCGATATGGGAATTGGACTAACACACTTACCCAACGGATGTTCCAAACGGACGCAGACAACGACGTGCTAAATAACGTACCTGTGGCAAATACGATCAAAAAAAACACTACCATCGGCTTCCTGCGTAATGTTCCGTTGGTGATAATCAATACTCCTGCAAGAAATGGAACAGCATTTATCAATAACAATTTTCCGTTATCGATAAAATAAGAAGCAGAACGGGCGATGATTTCCGTATCAAATAAAACGAAACGCCGCTCTAAAAGCGCCGGTATCCAGAAAAATGCTGCCATGCCAAAACCGGCAATACCCGGTATCCAATAATCCCGTTTTTTTTGAACAATAAGATAAAAACACAAGAAAATGGAAAAAATGAATGCAAGTGAGTTGTGGCTTACTAATAACAGTCCTACGGCAAACGGAAATATCCATCGGGCGGGCCGATCAATGCTATAAAGGCATATGGCCATTGCCAAAAATGCAAGCACCTCTCCGACCGATCCGCGTGCATAAAGATCAAAGACGAGATACGGTGCAAAAAGAAAACTCAAACTACCCATGAAGCTCGCAATTGTCGTGAACTTGCTGCGCAGCCAAAAAAAGACAAATATGGCAGAACCCATAACTGATCCTGCAAGGATAAGCTTGACACTATCGACAAATGAAAACCCGACGAGGTGAATGAACGACCCAATGTATAAAAATCCGGGGTAAAGAAAATTTGCTATCGGATATCCGTAGCCGTGGTTCAGTCTATCCAAAAAACGCACGGGAAATTGTCCGTCGCGAAAACTCTGATAGAACGCCGACAGTCGGATAATCATCCACTCACCGTCATCGGAAACAAAAAAACCACTCTTTGTAAGCGGCCACAGAATAACCGCAGCAGCGAGAAGTAAAACACAGAGAAGCACTACCGTAATAATCCGTCCGCGTGATTTCATACGCAGTTGGTTACTATTCATTGCCTAACAGGTGCTTTTGCGATCGGGACAATAACGCGAAACAGCCGCATTTTTCTGTCTTTTCTGTTTCCTTTCTGGAATTCTGCTATAAGTTCAAGCGGCCACCTCTGCGGCGCCACCTGCGACTGATTGAGGACAACAAACGTCGGGTGGTCGTGGGCCCGGGTGAGCATTTCTTGCGGCATAGCTTCCGGCAAAGGCCAGATCCCCCGGATCTCAATATTCGGACGATCCACGAGATATATTTCGATGGCGTACGGAAGAAGCCCGAATGTCCCTTCTGTATACACCGTTACCGCGCCTGCTTTTGCCTGTTCTTCCAAAAATCCGTTAACTTCCCGTATGCCCCATCCGGATGGCCAATCATCGACATACTGTCCCTTATCTGCGCGGGGAATCAGCGCATACAATGGGTTTGCGATAAGAAAATAATCGGTAGATAGGCTAGGATACAACAGCAACAATGCAGCAATCGGAAGAAATAGTCTTCCGCGAAATCGTGCAATCACCCAATCAAATGAAAGAGCCGCGAGTACCAGAAGCGGCATAATCATAAACAGAATAAACCGCGGATACAGAACTCTCCCGAAAAGCGCAAGGGCGACAAACGGCGCCAACCACCACGCATACAGCAATAGCTTTTCTTTTGGCTTTTCCCAAAGCGTAAAAAGCGGCGCAAGCGCAAGAAAAAATATCGGCCTGGTAAGATAGCTGGCTGTCCAGTCAAATAGCCCCTTTATGTTGCCGGTAAAAAATTGAAAGGGGTGAACCCACCAATCGCGAAACGGATAAATGAACACCGCATCTTTTTGCGAAACCATATTGAAGAGCGGAGACAACCGTAAAACGCTGTAAAGCGCCAGAGAAATTACCGCTGCAACGGTGACAAACCCAATCCAGCGAAAGATTCGCCGAAAACGGCCGGGGTTTCCCCAATCAAAAAGGACCAGGGTAAGCGGCAAAAAATACAGGCTCAAAAACCCTGATGTTTTATTAAGCATTCCAAGCCCTAACGTCATTCCTAAAATGAGCGCAATATCCAACCGCACACGCCGGGCCAAAAGGATGGCAATGTACAAATTCCATACTGAAAATGTTGCGACAAGACTGTCATAAAGCGCCATCCGATCATACAAAAGACTGAAAGGAGACAAAAGGTACAGCATGCCGGACAGGTATCCGATGCTTTTTTTCCGAAACAGTTCATGCGCGATAAACCAGACGCCGATCATGGTAAACAATCCCGAAGCGACGGAAACGATGCGGCCGGCCAGAAGCGGGTCACGAAAAAGGCGGACTGTTATCATCATGAACCAAACGAACAGCGGCTGCTTTCCGTCAACAAGAGAGATGAAGCGCCACGCAGCGTCTCGGCTTCCGATCTGTGCCCACCGAATGTAGATTGCCTCATCCGTAAAAATGGGGAGGGTCGTGAGGTTTAACAGCCGCGTAAAAAGATAA
>JACREP010000120.1 GCA_016218185.1 Candidatus Gottesmanbacteria bacterium
AAACCCCATAAACTCTCCCGTCGCCTTCCCCCACTCCGCATCTACCTTCTCCACCCACGCCACCTCCGGGCCATGCTGGCATTGTTTGATGAGATCCTCAAGGTCGCCCCTTGGCCCTTCGGCCACCAGCTCCACGGTCCGGTCCTGCCGGTTTTTCACCCACCCGGTCAAGGGCTTATCCTGAACGTAGCGAAGGACCCACGCCCGGTACCCCACCCCCACCACATCGCCGGAGCTAATCAGTCGCACGCGTTGCATGTAATTCTATTATAAAAGATCAATTCGGGACATCACACAAGGGGAAAATAGATTTGTCTAAAAATGCAATTGCATAAATAAGCAAATTTATTTTATCCAATCCGTTCTATACTCAAATCCAAGCGCAATAATGTTCCTGTTTCTTGAGAATTTCGTAGCCAATCTGAGTTATTTGGCTCTACAAGGTGTCCTTGAAGGTATTCCGCAATTGCTCGAATATCCGGCTCCAAAGGGATAACTTCTAATTTGTGAGCAATAGGAGCTACATCGGTGAGCGGACGTATCGCATCGGTTATGATGACTCTGGAGATAAGAGGATGAGCCAGGTGTTCCACAGCGCTCTTCTCACCGTTGCTGGCAAAAATCGGTTTCACTGCTGCCACAATCATTTCTTTGGCGTATCCGTCAAGTGCAGCTGCTAAAGCTCCAATCGTTCCTCCTTCACGTACTTCATCATCATAAACAAATACCGTACAATTATGTGCCTGTATGTACGTCAGAACCTCCGGGGGTATCGTAATTTTTGGCTTTCCTCCGTGCTCCCGATCTCTTGTCTTCATTGCTGACCCCATAGGCCAACCCAACCAGGCAGCTGCCATTCTTCCTTCGTCCTTTCGCCCTTTATCTGGTCCTAAGGAAAATCCGTTCTGGTAGTTCTTCACATTGATGTGATGCATCATAAACTTAAACGGATCAATGGGAAGGAGTGGAAATTCATACCGCAACCCCAACTCTATTGAACGCAATGAGTGTGGCTGCACCAATATGCCTGCATCGCAATGAAGTGACAGTTGTTCCATAACGTCCTTTAGGGTAGTAACCTGCAATCGAGGTTTTCCGTCCGCTCCCGGAAACACGTGATCTTGCCGCTCGTGAGCAAGCGATGTAAGAAGAACAACTACCTTCTTTACTCCCTGCTCTTTATATGTACGTGCCAAACCGGAAAGATTTAATATGTGATCAGCGGTCAACGGACTGGCGGGTAATAAAAGAATTTTGGGAATTCTTCCCAGAGTCGCCTCCAAATCTAGACACGGCGCAACGATGGATCTATCTCCAAAACCAGTTACTTCTATATTCTTATTTCCACCCGGTGCTCCGCCTATTCCGGTATAGACAAATGCCGCGTCATGAGCATATTCTGCTGCCTCGGCGAGTTTTTTAAACCATAAATCTCTTGCTCGTGCACCGAAACTCTCGGTTTGAGACAAAATGGGCTCGTAGTCAACCGGTGCAAAAGAAACATCGCCTTTTTGTGCAATTTCTAGTGACTGTGGCATAAAAACAAAAACTGCCGTTTTAGGCGGCAGCGGCATGACTATAGTACTCTTGCACTATGGCGTCAATAGCGAGGCTACTCCATGTGATTATTTTGAAGTTCCCGCTCCAGCTGCGTTTCGAGCGAAGAAAAATTCGTTTCTTTAGTCATTTCGGCCAACTCGCGGTCTTTCAGCGCTTTTCCCCTGCCCCGGGCAAGGAGTTTCAGCGCCTTCGTGAGCTCGCGTTCGGTGATAAGAATCATCTGAAGCAGCAGTTCACTGCGGAGCGTATTGATGGACGCCTGGCGGTTCTGACTCATCAGGATAACGACGGTCATGAAAATCGCGCCCACCGAGGCTGCCATGGTGAGGAGTATAAACGGGTACGGATCAAACGGCACAACTCCCGCGGTCCAGCCCACATTCACCGCTATCCATACCACGGTAACGGCCAAAAGTAACAGGAAGAAGCGCGGGGTACCAAAATAGACGGTCAACCGGTCGGCCATCCGAAGAAGCAACGGCCGCTTCTGAAGCGCCTTTTGTTCAATGGTCCGGAAAATTCTCTGGTGTGACTGATCACGCCTGTCTGCCGGCATAGGAATCGATCTTGTTGCAAAAACTATTTCTCACCGAAGTTTATTGAATTGTTCCGGCGAGAGATTGACGTCTCGAAGGATCTTACGCAATAACCCTTTCCCTACCGATTCTCCTGCGTGCATGGGGACAGATGTTTTTCTTCCATCGGGGTGTTCAAGACGCACGTGACTTCCTTTTTGCCGAACCATCCGAAACCCACGTTTTTCCAGAATACCTATCAGTTGTTTCCCGCGGATTGGCGAGAGTTTAGGCATACGAAACGGAGATATCTTCGATACCGAAAAAACGGGGTGCTGCGGCTGGATAAGCAAGCTTTTCCCTCTTTGCGTCCTTGTCGGTTTCCAACACCAGCTCAATCACTTCTTTTATGCGCTTGCGAACTTCCTCAAGGGTTTTGCCCTGCGTGTAGCAACCGGCCAATTCCGGCACAGAGGCTAGATACAGACCATCCTCGTCCTGCTCTATCAACACCTTAAACTGAAGTACTTTCAAAGACTTTTTCATACAGGAAGAGTATAGCACATAGAGTCCAATGATAGCAGAGTCTCATTGCGCCTACGTAAATCAGCCATCCGAAGAACTCAAAAGAACAGTCAATATATTGACAAGCTAATTGTTATAGGATATGATCAACTCTCTGTATGGGTAGTGTTCATCTAAGAGGTTGGTAGAAACGGCGGTTTTTCCCTTTGTGATCTCCCATAACTTCATCTACAATCACTCGGAGTGTTGAAAGGAGCAATCAATATGAAGAAAAAAACGCTGTTGTCCTCTGTGTGGTCACTCGCTCATCAAGTACGGTGCGAAATACCTCAAACGTCGCTCGGTACGGGAACAAACAGTAGAAAAAGTACAACGCTGGCGATGTGACCATTGTCGCACCATTCATACCTTTCGCAAACAACGTACGCGTCAATATTTCACCACGGTGTTCATTGAAGAAGCCATTCGGGATTTCATCCAAGGCAGAAGCCCGGTTAGCGTGATCCATGATCGCAAGGGAGTTTCCGTAGGCACCATTTCCTCCTGGGTTCGTCAGTGTGGAGAATCCTGTATGTCACCGGTGGAGATGAGTGTTGCACTTCGATTACGAACTTCCAATTGTTGGAGCGGTATCCTGCTTCTGGATGCAAAATATCTGAACAAACGCCAACTGCTTCTTCTTGCAGTGGACTACGGAACGCTGGATATCGTGGCATGGATCGTCGTGGAGGCAGAAACGGTGGAGAACTACACCCATCTTGTCGATATGGTCAACGCGTGTGGCTACCATATTCGTGCGGTCGTTTCCGACGGTCATCCGTCCATCATTGCCCTCACGCATACACCTAAACCATATTTCCGCAAGGGAACAAGAATGTATCCACGACCAGGTATTGCGCCAGGACGATCAAGCATGCCACCGCCTCTTGCTGGCATTCCCCATCAATGGTGTGTTGTCCATGCCTTGCGGGATATCGACCGATATCTGGCTCAGCTCCCGGAGGAAGAACGAACACCCGTGAGAGTACTGGTTCATGATGTCCTGTTTGCACGTACGATCTCCCGCGCCATGAAGTGCAAACGAAAACTTGAAGCAGAAACCGCCCTCGCAGCATTTCCAGCTCGACGGGTCACGGCATGGATTCATGCCCACTGGGATATGCTCACCATGCATCACACAATACGAGTCAAATGGAGAAAAATACCACGGGATACCAATGCCATCGAAAACACCATCTCCTACGTCAATACACGTTTGAAGACCATGAGACGGTTGAGAACCACCGTCTCAGCCTCGGCAATTTGTAATCTCATAGTCGTGAATTACCGTACGAAATGTTTCAGAAATCCCAAAAATCACTACCATCGAGGAAA
>JACREP010000118.1 GCA_016218185.1 Candidatus Gottesmanbacteria bacterium
CGTGATTGCGAAGATTAGCGCCGGTAATCAAGAGGCCCAGGTGTTGGCGGGAAAGGTCCGGGCGGCCGGCGGCCTGTTCAACGGTCTCCTCGCGCTGTCTGGGCAAAACGCAGCGATTGAACAGCGCGTGGAAGCGCAACGCGCCGCAGTTACTTCACAGTCGGGAGTTTCGGCTCCGGCGGCAGAAACAGCCAAGCGGTCGACACTCATTGATCGCCTGAGAGACACGTTTTTTAAGAAGCCGGTGACCATCGAGGAGCAAGCCCAGCGCAGGGGGCAGATCCCGAAAACCGAATCGGAACGTACACCGCTCCAGAACGTTAATGCCGCTATCGACACCCTTCCGACAAAAGAAATTACAGAAAACAGCCGAACGGTTCGGGTTATTGACACCGCGGCCATTACTGACCCCGCTGCGAAACAATACTTTGACGGATTCAATGAGCGGATGAAAAAAGTACAAGCAGAGTTGGGATTTCCTTTGTACGGAGAAGACCCCAAAGCGCCGCAAGATCAACTTCGTAATATCGTACGGGCGGCCATCCGTGGCGACGAAAGCCAGTTTTTGATTGCCGCAGGAGGCGCAGGTAAAACTGAAACATCAGCACTGGCGGCAGCAGAGCGCGCACTGTTTAGCGGAAGGAAACAAGTGCTCATTTTGGAAAGCGCTGAAGCAATTGGCAAAAATAAAGGAGCATATGAAAGCATTTTTGAAGCTGAAGGAGTCAAGCGGTTCTATTTAGACAAGAAAGTCGCGGAACTATCTCCGAAAGATTTTGCTGATCTTCAGAAAGCGGACATTATCGTAACAACCAATAAGATAGGGTATGAGTGGTTACCGGACTACGGCCGCGGTGCGGCCCACCCGGAGAATCAATTAAAATTCGTACGGACATTAGAAGGCGGCAAAGGATTTGAGTTTGTCGTTGATGAAGTCAAAACGATTTGGGATCCATCGCTGCGCCTTGCTATCTCCGGCGATCCCGTCGTGTACGCAACCACAGAACAGGGGAAACGGGATATCGCCGCGCTTGCCAATACCCTCGGCTGGGAAGTTAATGCCAACGGTACGGTAACCGTGAAAGATCAGGCGACCGGGAGCCTGACATCACTTCGGGATTTAGCAACGCAAGCCATACAAACACGGGGCGTGCAGGGGTTGAAAGATATGTTTGATCCGGTGAAATCGCAGGCAGAAGGAAAACCGATTTTGCGGCAGGATATCCGTGCTGACGCATACCGCAAAATACTTCTGGAGCTGCGTGCCGCCCATCCTGAAGCAGCAGAAAACATCAACCGGCTTTTGGGTGAATTTGCTGCCGATGGGGCACTTGAGCAAAAACTTGCTGCAAACGATACCGCCTCATTAACTGCTTTTGAGGAACGGCTGAACGGACTTTCCAGCACGAACCTCACGCAGGATTCTGCGATGGCTCAGGTGCGCGATGAATTTTTGCAAAAAGCAGGAGTGATGGAAACACTCTCCGGCCTGTACGGAGATGTTGTGGGAAACAAATATGAGCCCATTCGGCGTGTTGTGCTGGATAGACAAGGCAATCCCACCGGCGAAGAGGTACTTGTGGTGGTACCGAAAGACCGCAACGTGTTTGAAGGCAAGCAACTTTCGGACGGGATGCAGAATTTGATTTATAACACCGAGGGGAAACGGCTGTATCAATTGGTTTCCGGCAAGCCACAGGAGTTGAATGTGAAGGATGTTGTGATATCGCAGCATGCGCAGGAAATCACCATCTTGGAGATTAACTCACGCGCTAGGAGCACCATGGGTCTTTCTCTGGAGGCTAATGAAGTGGCTCAGGTGTGGGAAGGCGCGGCAGCAGCGCCGGAGAAGCTTGGCAGAATTGAAGTTGACCGTTTTCTTTATGGGAAAGATTCACAAGGGAATAACGTAACCGTTGATGGCAAACCCCTTCGTCCACTTACGGGCGTGTATGAGGTCAAAGGAGTTGCTGAAATAAACAGCCGTATGCGCACCAGAGTAGCAGCAGAAGCTGCCGGCAAGCAAGGAGCATTTCTGGTCAATGTCAGCAATACCGAGGGATCAAATATTGAAGTAGAATCTCGGGTAAATAGACAGTATGGAGACAGCATCAAAATATATCGAAATAGGAATGATCTGCATACGGTTGAAGCAGTTGACTCGATAACGTCCCAAACCGATGGGACACAAACAGTAAAAGCGACAAGATTACACGTAGAACTTGTAGAAGTAAATAGCCAGCAGCGCTACCAGCTCGTTAAAGAAATCATCACGCGAACCACTGATACTGAAGGCAGAATCCTGACGGAAACGGTCACCGAAACACAACGATCTCCTCAGTACGCGGAGAAGTCTCCCATTACGCTCGATATGTTAGATACCGCAAAACTTCTTGCCCGCGGAATGGAAGTTCCAAACGATCTAAAACCCAATATTCAGGCATTAACCGATATGGGAATCAATCTCCGCAAAGGATTTTATGTTGATTTTTATGAAAAGGGTGCGGATATCGGCGTCAACCCGTTGTCGTTTGAAAATGAGACGCTTCGGGTGTTTGGAGACCGGTGGAATTCGAGTTCCGAGTGGTATCAGGGGGACATTCGGGCACGGGGAAATGAAGGAAAGACGGC
>JACREP010000119.1 GCA_016218185.1 Candidatus Gottesmanbacteria bacterium
TCAACTCCTATACCTACCATAGTAACGCCTACTCCTACCACTACTCCTCCGCCGTGCGCTATACCACTGCCCACTCCGGCACTTGTCGCACCGGCACATGAGCTGTGTACCAATGTCAAGCCGACATTTTCTGCCTATGTAAAAAATAAAAATATCGACAGTGTCTGGGCTCGCTTTTACAGCGGTAATTCTGATGATCCGTTTAGTAGGATGGGTTCAGTGCAACCTTTTACGGGAGGAAATAGTATTTATGCGCCTGATGGAAGCATTTTAAATAGAACCGATGGCTATTGGTGGAGCGCTTATACCGAATCACCGGGCTGTACGAAATCCGCTGATGCGCCGGCGTGGCTTTTGAATATGGATTGGAGCCCTCCGCCAAAACCTGTTTCGCCTACCTGTACATTGGACTCCCAAGACCTGGTGAGCGGATTTTGCACTTTTTCCTGCAGTTGGCCGGCAGATCTGGAAACGGATAATTCCTGTTCGGGAGCAACTGCAGATGAGATAAATTACCATCCTGTTTTCGGAACTTCTCCGGGATCCTCAGATCTGTCAGACCCGGGCTGGGTGGCGGGAACTCAACTGACGGCAACTCTGAATAATGTCGCGGACGGCCAGTTAGTCTATACCCAACTGACGGCAAGAGACGCTCTGGGGAATACTTCCGCGGCTTCCGATACCGGCGGACCTTTCACCTGTCCCTGTATTGTGGGTGGCAGTTGCGGTCCAACGCCAACTCCTACTCCAACCGGAGAACCCACGCCGATCCCCAGTCTTACGCCGACTCCCAGTATCACGCCTTCTCCGACTGTTGCTGCTACTCCCACACCCGGAGGTTGGATGCAGGTGCAAGGCGGAGATGTTTACCAGGGATCCATCAGCCAGACAGATCTGCCCGCCAGTCAATATTTCCTGACTTATATCACTCCTACTCCTCCCAATCCCCAAAGCGCCGGGGTGATACGCTGGTCCGATACGGGAGGTTTAAGTCCCGGTTCGGGTTATCTCTCCCCCAGGCAGCCCAATGACTGGAAAGTGAAAGGGACGCTTACCAATACTTATAACTTTACCTTTTATTGGGAGGCTTTGAAAAACAAAGCTATCACGGTAAATAATATAACTGTTGGTGACTCAGGATATTATAGTAGCACACCAAATAACGCTATATATTCATACCCGGGCGGAGGTCACTTTACTCTCTCTCCTTCCTTTTCTCCAAATCCCAATACAGATGTTACAATCTTTATAATTACCGGAACATTTGAGATTACCCAAAATTTTACAAGCAGTAAGCCGGTAGTATTTATAGTCAATGGTCATATCTTTATTGATGGTGGAGTAGAAAGAATACCAGGTCTTTATATCACTGGATGTGAAAATCCACCTACCTGCGGTGGAGGAACATTCACGATTGATACCGGTAGTAATAAAATTATTATAGATGGTATGGTTTATGCATATAAATTTAATCTTAACCGTACTTATAAAAGTTTCACTGCTCCCGCTTATCAGTTTATCTATCAGCCGAAATATATGATAGCTTTGTTGCCGTATCTGGGCAGACCGCAAATAAATTGGCAGGAGGTAGGGCCGTGATAAGAAATATCAATTATCCAATTATCAAATTATCCAATTATCAAATAAACAAATTTAAGAAATTATTGGGTTATTGGGTTATTGGGTTATTGGATAATTCCCGCCAGAGGCGGGCGGGTCAGGTGGTTTTAATTCTGGTTTTAGTGACGATAGTTGGCCTGACGATTGGTCTTTCTCTTGTTTCCCGGACAGTTACCGATATCCGCATTTCTTCTCAAATTGAACAGTCAAATAGGGCTTTTTCCGCAGCGGAAGCCGGTGTTGAGAGCGCTTTAAAAGGCGCTGTGGTTGGCGGACCAACTGGCACGGTGAGTTTCTCCGGTGCTTCTGCCAACTACCAAGTTTCTCAGTTTGGCGGAAACGACAGCACTCTTTCCTTTCCTTTAACCGAAACTGCCAATACCCAAACCGTCTGGTTGATTGATCATGATGCAAATGGCAATAATCTCAATGAAGCCGGCTCCTCGTATTCTCCCTCTGCCTCATTTGATCTCTGCTTTGGGGCAGGTACAACCAGCAATCCGGCAGTAGTCGTCAGTCTTTATTATAAGGATGGAAGCAGTTATAAAGTCGCAAAAGCTGCCTATGATCCAACATCTATTGTCCGGACTCCTGTCAATAATTTCTATCAGGCCGATACAGTAGGAGGTTATTGCGGGGGAAATTTCCGTTATAAAAAAACAATTACACCAACCAGCCCCGCCCCTGACGGTTTTGGCATTGCCGGCACAGCCAAACTTTTATTTTTGCGGATTCAGCCTGTTTACGAGCATACCGCTTTGGCATTTAAACCTGCAGCGGGAAATTCTTTGCCGATTCAGGGAAAAGTGATTACTTCAGTCGGCCAGACTACCACTGGTACCGTGCGCAGGATTCAGGTCTATCAGGGTTATCCGGTGCTTCCGACACTTCTTGATTTCGGCATATTTTCCGAGAACTAGAACTCCTTCTCCTTGTAGGAGAAGGTAGGGATGAGGTATGACCTCACCCTAACCCTCTCCTGCTAGGAGAGGGAAAACTGACCCATCTGCAGTTTCAATATGGACTATTGTTGTCATCCCGAGCGAAGGGATGCACCAGACGGTGCGTCCCGAAGTCGAGGGATCTTTCAGCTATGTTATAGTAACAAGAAAAATGCACTGATAATGAAAATGAATCCTAACCTTAAGGATTTATATTCATCACTTTGTTTGTAGTTTTACTTGGAAGATCCCTCCACGCCCCTTCGACAAGCTCAGGGTTGGTCGGGATGACAATTTGATCGTAA
>JACREP010000019.1 GCA_016218185.1 Candidatus Gottesmanbacteria bacterium
ATAGTACCAGAGCATTTCTTTCGCCCGATCGTACTCCCGTTTCCGTGTAAAGATTACTCGTTTTTCCACTCCTCGGTTATATACGTGATACACTTCATCCGTGGCAAGTATTGCTTTTCGTATTGTAGCCATGTCCTTATAGTAAGCAACAGAAATGGTGTACGTCAAGAACAGGTGCAGGCACAAAACACCCGGCGGGTGTAGGTTGGGTTTTACAACAGTTAGATAATTTCTTCTTTTTTGGTTCTGACGAAGCGGATCCATTCTTCGGCGACTTCGAAAATCACTTTGAGCGGCGCCTCCAGGATGAAGTCAAACAGGAAGATGAAGATATTGATTTTGGCGATTTCACGAGACAGCACGTGTCCAACGCGGAGAATCGGCAGGAAGAAGAAATCCATAACCGGCGCAAGGAACCCCTGGCGCTCGACCATTTCATATTCGCGCGCAGCAGCCCGGATGCGGTAGGCGAAAAACGATACCAGGGTGACGAAAAATACGAAGATAATCTGGCTTGCAATGTTAAAGCGCAGTTTGGTAAGGAGAAAACTGATGAGTCCGAAGGAGATAAGGAACGTAGCCAGGTAGAAGACGGAAAAGACGGTCGTCAGGATCGGCCGCCGATTTTGCCCGCCGGGGGCAAATACATCGTTTTCAGCTTTTAGCTCGTCAAAGCGGTAGATGATTTTTTTGATGCGTTCAATGAGCCGCCGTGTGTTGTCTGCGCCGGGCACGGAAATAAATCCGGCAACAAGAAACAGGAGGATCGGCGGAAACAACGTATTAATAGCCAAAGACACGTAGCTGACGCGTTTGGCAACATACAGATCAAACGGCGCCTCTAGTGCTAAAGCAAAGAGCATTTTCGTAAGGAAGATATATATAATACTTCGGACAATGGCACGGCGTACTTTTGTGCCGATTTCGCGGTATCTGCGGCTGGCCAGTTCTGCGAGCTTGGCGTCAAAATCTTCGGGTTTTTCCATAACTCCCCGCGCTTTATCCCCTACTTCTAAAAAGAAATCGCGGATTAACAAAAAAGGCGGCGTGTGGCGGCGGATATAGCGGGACAGCGGTTCACCCAAGGGGTCACGAAGGCTCTGCTGAACACTGGCTAGGTTTTGAAGAAACGACGGGACGAGCGGCGAAGGATCACTTTTTTGTGTAAACCAGTCCGGCTGGACCATTTTCGACAGATGAAACACGATGAGTGCCTCGTCTGCACCGTTGTAGGCGCGTTCAATGGCGATGTACGTTTGGATGTTGATGAGCCGGTCGTCGGCACCGGGGATGGTGATTTTGGGTCGGATTGCCTGGTAGAAAAAATCCGTGAGCGCCTCGCGCTTTCTGGCGGAGGCCATGGTTTCTTCAATTTCGGAGGACGCAAGTCCCATGAGGGTCTCCCAGGTGATGCCTGCGGGTTTGGTGCCGGCATCGAACACTTTATGCCGGATGGAAAGGTAGCGGTTGATGATTGCCTGGATATCTGCGATTTTTGCGTCGTCCACCAGGCTGCTGTCGATGTATTTGGCCCAGAGAAGTTCAAGGATGAGATTTTCGGCAACGGTGTTGGACCCGCCGTTGATCATGATGCGGCGCTTGAGTATCCGTTCAATCGCGGCTCTTCGGACGAGGTGCTCCGCCCGAAACTCTACGGCGTTTCTGGCCTTTTCGTAAAGGACGGCAAGGAGCGACACGGTGCCGGAAACCGTGGGGTGCACGCCTTCCCTCCCCTGCGGTTTTGGCTCCTCAAACGCGGCAATTAGTGCTTGAACAACCGGTGATAATTCCACTCTTTACAGTATAGCATGAGTTTGGCATAATGACGATATCCTTCGGGGTCGGGTGTAATTCCCAATCGGTGGTATAACCCACGAGCTGCGATCATATCAAAGCATGACTGCGTGAAATGCGTAGGTCGACCGTATAGTCGGGATGAAAGAGGGGGAACGTTTGCTATACCCCGAAGAGTTTACCCCGAAAATTTGCTTGCAAATTGTTTGGGGAGAAGGGGTATTTTTTATGTTTACCGGAATTATTAGCTGCCTTGGGAAATTGGAAGCGATGAAAGGGTCTCGTTTTATTTTTTCAGCCCGAGATACGTCGTTTTTTGCAAAAATTGGAAGAGGCGGCAGTGTTGCAATCAACGGTATCTGTCTCACGCTTATAGCAAAACCGGACATTAGAAGATTTTCCGTTGAAGTGATGCCTGAAACCAGGAAAAAAACCATGATTGGCACATTACAGGTCGGTGACTCTGTGAATCTGGAGCTTCCCGTGTCCCCCAATGATCTTTTTGCCGGACATCTTGTTCAGGGTCATGTGGATGGTACGGCAACAATTGCCGCTATTGAACCG
>JACREP010000016.1 GCA_016218185.1 Candidatus Gottesmanbacteria bacterium
CGCTGTTTATTGAGTACATCGTCGTAATCCACCAGGTGCTTGCGGCTGTCAAAGTGGAAGCCTTCCACTTTCACCTGTGCCTGCTGGATGGCGCGGGATACCATGGCATGCTCCAAGGGCACATCCTCGGGAAGCTTGAAAACCGTCATGAGCTTGGCTACCTGCTCGCCGCCGAAAAGCCGCATGATGTCATCCTCAAGCGACACATAGAACCGGCTTGACCCCGGATCTCCCTGCCTGCCGGACCGTCCGCGGAGTTGATTATCAATCCGTCGAGATTCGTGCCGCTCAGTACCGATCACGTGCAATCCACCGGCCCCCACTACTTCATCGTGCCGTTTTTGCCACTCTTTCTCTTCTTTTTCCCATTCTTTCTCATCCATCTCCCACTTTTCTTTTTTGGATCCTCCAAGAATGATGTCCACGCCGCGGCCGGCCATGTTCGTGGCCACCGTCACCGCTCCCTTCTTCCCCGCTTCAGATATAATCATGGCCTCCCGAAGATGATTTTTGGCGTTGAGAACCTGGTGGGGTATACCCTTGCGCTTCAAAAATTCACTGATAATTTCATTTTTCTCAATGGATGTCGTGCCCACCAATACGGGCTGGCCGCGCTTGTAACAGTCAATAATATCTGCTACCACCGCCGCATACTTGGCCCGCGGCGTTTTATACACGCTGTCGGCAAAGTCCCGCCGAATCATCGGCCGGTGCGTGGGGATCACGACAACATCCAGGTTGTAAATTTTTTTGAATTCTTCCGCCTCGGTTGATGCCGTCCCGGTCATGCCCGCGAGTTTTTGGTACATGCGGAAATAGTTCTGCAACGATACGGTGGCCAACGTTTTACTTTCCTGCTGAATGGACACGCCTTCTTTGGCTTCAATTGCCTGATGGATGCCCTCGCTGAACCGCCGGCCGACGAGTAACCGGCCGGTAAATTCATCAACGATCACAACCTGCCCGTCTTTTACGATGTAATCTTTGTCTTTGGCAAAGAGCGTTTTAGCCTTGAGCGCCGCTTCTATGTGATGGACGGTCTCAAAATTCGTTTCATAAATGTTGCCCACGCCCAACATTTTTTCTATTTTTAAAATGCCGTGGTCCGTGAGGTGCGCGGTACGCAGTTTTTCGTCAATCACGAAGTCCAGCTGCGCGGTAAGGTTTTCCACAACTTTGGCATAGTCGTAATACTTATGCGTGGCTTCGGTATCGGGAGCGGAGATGATGTGCGGTGTCCTGGCCTCATCAATAAGGATCGAGTCTACTTCGTCAATCACCGCGAAGTGGTACTCGCGTTGGGATAGCTGTGACATATCCGATGCCATGTTGTCACGCAGGTAATCAAATCCGAATTCGGAATTGATGCCGTAGGTGATATCCGCCAGATACGCTTCTTTGCGCGTCACGGGACGCAAGTGTTTCAATCTCCAGTCGGTTGCGGTTGGGTCGGTAAACTCGGGATCATACAGAAACGATTGCTCACTGATAATTGCAGCCACCGACACGCCGAGGAGGTGATAAATAGGCCCCATCCATCCTGCGTCACGCCGTGCCAGGTAGTCGTTAACCGTCACCAGGTGCACCCCGCGGCCGGTGAGCGCATTAAGGTACAATGCGGGCGTGGCCGAGAGCGTTTTCCCTTCTCCTGTTTTCTGCTCGGCAATTTTACCGGTGTGGAGTGCCACGGCTGCCATCAGCTGCACGTCAAAGTGCCGCTCTCCGATCGTGCGGTGGGCTGCTTCGCGAACCAGAGCAAACGCCTCCGGCAGGAGTTGATCAAGCGTTTCCCCATGCGCTAAGCGCTCCTTGAACTCTGCGGTTTTTTTTGCAAAACCGGTTTCTTTGAGCTTGCGCACCCCTTCTTCTTGTTGGTTGATGGCTTCCACCAAAGTCCTGAACCGTTTGAGCTCTTTTTCGTTGCTATCCAGAAGTTTGCCGAGGAACTTGAGCATGCAGTCATTGTATCACAAAAACAGCTTCAATTCGCTGAAAAAAACCGATTATGAAATATCCCAAAATCGGAAACCCCGACAAACATTTTTTGAAGGAGCGCAATAAGTTTGTCCGATTGTTCTTTGTACTCCTGCTCGCGCAGGTAATTGATAATCACCCTGCCGTCCGGCTGGATAAGTTTTTTTACCTGTTCCAAAAAGCGGGAACTTCTTATAAACGCTGGAATGTGTCTTCCAAAAAACAGATCAACAATTACGAGATCATATCTTCTCTTTTGGGCAACTGCCTGCCGGACATAGTGTTTTGCATCCATACGGATAAGGTGCAATTTGTTCATGGCCGCCAATCCGAAATAGGTACGGCCTACATGAATCATCACCTCGTCAATATCAACGCCGGTAATGGAGGCATCGGAATACATCCGATGAAGCAGTTGAATGACCGTTCCTCCCGCAACGCCCAATACAAGAATTGAACGAACTGAGTTTTGGTGGGTTATCGCAAACGCTTTAAAGGCGCGCCGCCACAGGCGTTCGATGTATGCGCCCGACTGCCGGGAGCCGTTCACCAGGAGTTTAAGTTTTCCACGCTCTTCGTTGATGCGGATGTCGCGGTTGTATTTGCTTGACGTGCGAAGGATTGTTTGAGGAATGAGGTATGACAGAATTCCCATGAGGGGTGTCATTGCGAGCGAACCAAGTGAGCGCGGCAATCTTGTTTTAGAGATTGCTTCGTCGCTAAAAGCTCCTCGCAATGACAAATGCAATTAGCGTTTAATAACCTTCTTTCCCACATACTGCTGAAGGACTTTCGGAACCTTAATGGACCCATCAGACTGTTGATAATTTTCAAGGATCGCAATAAGGATCCGCGGCGAGGCAATCGCCGTATTGTTAAGCGTGTGGCAAAATAATGTTTTTCCGTCTTTTGTTTTGTAGCGAATCTTGAGCCGCCGGGCCTGGAAATCACCCATCACGGAGTTGGACATGGTTTCGCCGTACCCGTTTCTGCCGGGCATCCAGGTTTCGATATCATACTTTTTTACCTGCGGCTCGCCCATGTCGCCGGTGCACATGAGAAGCACGCGGTACGGAAGCTCAAGATCCTGCAAAACTTCTTCTGCGTTGGCCAACAACTCCTCATGGAGAGTAAAAGATGTACTCATATCATTCGTTGAGATAATAACTTGTTCAATTTTATTAAATTGGTGCAGCCGATAGACCCCCTTTGTATCTTTACCGTAGCTACCTGCTTCGCGGCGGAAACACGGAGAAAAAGCAACGAATTTCTTCGGCAGATTCTTTTCTTCGAGCACCTCGCCGCTGAAGTATGCCGTCACCGGCACTTCTGCGGTACCTGCCAAGTATAAATCGTCCTTTTCCAGATGATACACTTCTTCACGTCCCCAGGGGAACTGGCCGTTGCCAAACAGGGTAAAATCCCTGACTAAGCTCGGAGCAATAAGGGGTGTGTAACCTTTTTTAATCAATTTCTGAAATGTATAGAACAGCACGGCAAATTCCATCTGAGCTGCCTCATTCTTGAGAAAATACGCACGAAACCCACCAACCTTTGCTCCGCGCTCAAAGTCAATAAGGTCAAGAGATTTGGCAAGCTCTATGTGATCTTTTGCGGGAAAGGTAAACTCAGGAATCTTGCCCCACGTTTTCACCGTCTTATTTCCGCTGCTGTCTTTTCCCACCGGCACACTTTTATCCGGCACGTTGGGAACCGTAAGCATGAGGAGCCCAAACTTCTCTTCAACACCGCGCAACTCCTCTTCGAGCGCCTTAAGCTCCTGCTTTATTTCTTTCCCCCGTTTCACGCTTGACGCTTGACGCTTGACGCTTGACGCGTTCCGCTCTGCCCGCAATGTTTCTATTTTCCCAATAAGCTCTCTTCGTTTATCATCCAGTGCAAGTAATCCCTTCCAGTCCACGTCACGGTTTTTGTTTTTCGCAGCTTCCTTACAGAGCTCTAAGTTTTCTCTGATAAATTTTATATCAAGCATACTTTTGATTTCAAAATTGGCTTTAAAATTTCCAATGCCTTCTTTCTGTGATTATACGCGTCTGTCTCCGCCGCGGTCAACTCGTCGTGATTATAGTATTTTCCGATCTCCGGCAAATAGAGAAGCGATCGGTACGGAAATCCTTTATGACGAGCCTGGGATGCTTGGCGAGGGATAATGCCGCGGACTTTCTCCTCTGCAGTAAGCACTTCGCCGGACGGCAACACCAAAGCCAGTACTAACCGAAGCTGTGCGCCTCGTTTGTCATCAGAAACATCTTTCAGTCTGTCTAATGCATATTGGATAAGCTCCTCATCACTATCATCCCGATCCCCGTGGATCCAACGGTGTGACTTGACGCCGGGGGCTCCATTTAATGCATCAATCTCCAGTCCCCCATCATCGGCAATCGTCGGTAAACCGGACTTCTTTGCATAAAATTTTGCCTTAAGAACTGCATTTTCTTCAAATGTCGTTCCTGTTTCTTCTATGGTATCGGTGATCCCAACGTCCGTAAGTCCAACCAACTCAAGTGGCATATCAGACAAAAACAGTTTAATTTCTGCTAACTTCCCAGGGTTCGTCGTGGCAATCAACAATCGTTGCATAGTAGGCATCCCCTGTTACTATGTTTTAAAACATAGTAACAAAATCCTTTTACAATCCTAGAGCATCCGCGTTTTGTTGCATCGCGCCTAATGCTATTTCGATAAACTCTCTTAGCGTGGTCTGTAATGCTGTCTCACATTGTTCTATTTGACTGCGATCCACAGCTTTGGCAAATTCTTTCGTTTTCCATTTTTTTAATACTGATTCAACCGTCACTGAAGAAAGTTTTTTATCCGGCCGAACGAGGGTAACCGCCACGATAAATCCCGTCAGCTCGTCGCACGTCTCCAATGCCCATTCCATCTTTCCTTCAAGCTCTGCCAAATGCGTATATCGTCTATTATGCGACATAAGCGCATGAACAATCGGCCCGTCGGTGATCCCCGCACCTTTGAGCCAGTCAAGAGTTTTTCGCGTGTGAAGATCGGGCGTCTCTTTCGTTTCCTCCCAATCCGCATCGTGGAGAAGCCCAAGGATTTCCCACATGTCCGGATCGCCGCCAAGTTTCGCGGCAAGTGCCTTCATTACCGCCCCCACGGCATACATGTGCCTTCGCAAATTTTGATTCTGGGTATGCTCGTGAAGAAGTTCAAGTGCATTTTCTCTCTTCATATATTTACTTTTCGGGGCGCATCAGAGGAAACGGGATAACTTCCCGAATTGACCAAGTATTTGTAATCAGCATAACGAGCCGATCAATACCAATGCCTATCCCTCCAAGCGGCGGACACCCGTACTCGAGTGCCTGTATAAAGTCTTCGTCCGTCGGTTGTGCATCTTTATCTCCGGCCTTGAGATTTTTCTGTTCCTGTTTGAACCGCTCGCGCTGTTCCAATCCGCTGGTTATCTCACTCCATCCGTCGCAGATCTCTTTACCGCCGACGTATCCTTCAAACCGTTCCACCCGTCCGGGTTTACTCCTGTGCTCTTTGGAAAGCGGACTTACTTCTCTTGGATAGTCAATCACCCACGTCGGTTCCATGAGTTTGGGTGTGACAAAATGATCATAAAGTGCAAATAGGGCTTTTTCTTTACTCCAAACCCCGGCAACCTTAATATCCGCTTTTGTCAAACGCTCCCGAATTTCTTTCTCCGTAATTTTATCCCAATGAATGTTTTCATATTGCAGCAATGCCTCATCGATCGTCATACGGCGCCACTTTCCGGATATATCAATCTTCTTATCTTCAATCGCAATCACAGAGGAACCATTTGCTGCTTGCGCTGCGTGCTTGATAAGTCCTTCGGTTAAATCCATAATACGATGATAGTCCGCATACGCTTCGTAAAACTCCATCATCGTAAATTCCGGCTGGTGGGTGGCGTCCATACCTTCATTACGGAAATTCCGGGCGATCTCAAATATCCGCTCATATCCGCCTACAATAAGCCGTTTAAGATACAGCTCAGGGGCAATACGAAGGTAAAAATCCACATCAAGCGCGTTAATATGTGTGGTAAACGGCCGCGCGTTGGTTCCGCCGTAAAGCGGCTGGAGTATGGGGGTCTCCACTTCAACGTATCCTTCGCCCCAGAGAAACGTCCGGATCGCCTGCTCGATTTTCCATCGCTTGTCCAGCGTCTCTCTGACCGCTGGATTTAGAAGTAAATCCACGTGTCTCCTGCGAAACCGTTCTTCTACATCTTTAAAACCATACCACTGATCAGGAAGGGGTCGGAGCGCCTTTGAGATGAGTTGAATATTTTTAACAAAAACAGAAATCTCACCTGCCTGGGTTTTACCTACTTCTCCCTGTACCGCCAAAAAATCTCCCAAATCAATGAACTTCGTAAGTTCGAAATCCTTTTTATCGCAATGATCAGACTTAATCACCAACTGTATGGTGCCTGTTCCGTCAAGGAGATCCAAAAAGAAGATTTTCCCGTGCCCACGCAAACCCATAACTCTTCCTGCCGCTGCAACACTCTTTCCCGCCATCGTGCGCGCCTGATTGATCGTTTGATCACGCTTCACAGTAGCCGGATACGGCTTCGCCCCGTGCTTTTTAAGCACTTCCAGCTTTCGGATCCGAATCTTTCGCAGTTCGTCTATGGTTGGCATAATGTTTATTGTATTATCCAATATTCTCGATACACTATCAATGCGCGATCCATCCTCGAATAAAAGTTTGTGCAACCGTACCTAACGTCTCCGTATTATATCCGCCTTCCTGAATCAATACGGTAGGGATGCCTAATTCGGCAAGAGTCTGTCCTATGCGATAATAATAGGCGGTCGTCAAGTGTAATCCGCCGATGGGATCATCGACATGCGCATCATATCCTACCGATACCACAAGGTACACTGGGGCAAATGATCGAATCCGTGCGCAGGCGACGCGAAGAGCCCTATCATACACAGCATCTTCGGTCTTAAGTGGTAATGGAAAATTCATATTGTAACCTATTCCCGCGCCTTTACCTTGTTCTTCTTCTCTGCCGCTAAAATACGGAAATAATTCATCCGGATCGGCATGAATATTGACTACCAGCACGTCTGGTCGGGAATAAAAAATGTCCTGCGTTCCGTTTCCATGATGTACATCAATGTCTAAGATTGCCACCCTTCCCCGATCGTTTAAATATTCGGCAGCAATTGCAGCGTTATTAAAGTAACAATATCCCCCCATCCGTGACCGCAACGCATGATGACCCGGTGGACGACAGAGTGCATAGACCACCCGCTCTCCGCGACGAAGATACGAGGCTGCCGTCAACGCTGTCATAGCTGAGCCACGAGCAGCCTCGTATGTCGTACTGCTTATCGGTGTATACATATCAAAACTATACTGTCCTCGAATGCCCACCGGATGAGTTGCGCGCTGGCCCTCTCCATATGGAAAAACAGACGGGTATACATAGGTTGCACCTGCGGCTCGACCGGCATCAGCCAAATAATCCACGTACGCGTGATCATGGACGCGTTCTATCCAGGATAGTGCAAATCTGCATGGCAAAATAAAATGTAAACCCTCGAGATCTTCAAGCGATGCTTTAATGCGTTCGATGCGCTCGGGCACTTCCTCATGCGGATCGCGATTGCCGTTAAAAATCTCATTCGGCGGATGATGACGGACGTGACGGGACGGATAGACAATTATCATAAGACTCCTTCCCGCAGCATTGCCGTACGCGATATCGGATCATAAAAATTATTTTGCGACTCGACAGGCAAATACATCATTGTAAAATCTCTAATACCGTCCGGGATACGCCCATCGCCCACGCGAACATTTTGTATCAACGCCTGCGATACATACCCTCTTCCGATCCTTCTGGGTGCCACGTCCATCGCTGCGGCAAATCCTGCCCGGTGGGCTTCCGACCAAAAATTCGTTTCCGCAATAATCAACGGGTTATAGCCATCCAAATCTTCTAAAATTTGTGCATGCAAATGGGAAACGGTAGCTACCATAAACCCATGCCGCTCTATACCGTCGGATCGCCGCCATTCTGTGCTTTCCACAATCGGCAATGTCCTGCCATCCCCGATCGGCATATTCAATCGCTCCGCTGTCGCGATGGACACTAACTCATGGGTCCCAGGATCAATGAGTCCAGTAAACCAAACACCACGATTACTAGATCTCCATGAATGTTCTTTTATAAGTCGCTCCTGCAGGCCAACAACACCCTCTCTATTCCAATCAAACGTCCACCTCCAAAGATCTAATACTTCATCAACTCGATCCGTCGGAATACCGCGTATAAACCTATACCCTTCAGAACGCAATTGCCGTACGCGATCCAAGGGCGTTCTCTGTATAGTTCCTCTTGTATTGTCAACCTGCTCTACAATAGTGTCGACCGAGTACGGAGAGCGTCTTTGTGAGCTATTCACTGCACCAAGCAGCATCCATAGCCGTTCTGCCTCTCCGTGACCGTTGTTGACCCTCATGTTCGCCGGAACCGCTGCTTCAAGCAGTCTTGACACTGCGGGTACTTCTACTGATTGATGCAGCAACGACTCACCCACGAGAACGCGGGCAACACATCTGGTTGCTCCGAATGTTCGCCGTTGAATTGCTTCATGGCCGCGATATGCAAATCGCTCCAAAGTATGCATATCGCGAATGACGCCAAAGCGCCAATTTACATAAATCCGGTTGAATGACCGTGGCTCTATCCCGAGTTCACCGGTACTTCCTGTATTTGTATCCTCTTCTCGTTCTGTCATATATCCTCCTTTTCCCACAAAAAAACCCTCCGTAGAGGGGCTCAAAGTGGAAATAAATTAATTGTTTATATTATGCCACAAGACCCCTCCCGGTTCGGGATTGTTTCTTCGCCTTTTTGCTGATGAAACAAAGAGTGCTTTGCATATAAGCTGCTACATATACACGTGTTTGTTTGTGTTGTCAATACCCCAAATAAAAACCCGCCTTCCGGCGGGCAGGCTGTTTTCGATTCTCCTTTATTCTATATCTAGAATTTTATAGGTGAGCTTGCCCGCCGGCGCCTCAACTTCCACTTTGTCTCCCACCTTTTTCCCCATGAGTGCTTTACCCAACGGCGATTCGTGGGAAATTTTCTTTTGTAAAGGATCCGCTTCCCATTCTCCGACCAGATGAAATACATCTTTTTTACCATTTGTGTGGAGCGTCACTTTGCAACCCACGTCCACCTGCTTCTTTCCATGGCTGGTGATGACTTTGGCGCCGTGCAATATTTCTTCCAGTTCGCTGATCCTGCCGTCAATGAACGCCAAATCCTGCTTAGCAGCCGCGTATTCACTGTTTTCGGAAAGGTCTCCCAAGTCGCGGGCATCAGAGAGCCGGCGCACGGCATCGGGACGCTTGACTTTCGACAATTCATCGTATTCCGACTGAAGCTGTGCCAACCCTTCTCTGGTCAAAAGGACGCGATGGACTGCAGTTTCTCCATTGGATTGTGGTGTGTTCATGGTCAAAAAAAATCTCCCCTTGCAACTATGGGCTTGGGAGCAAAAAAAATAAGGCCAACAGTGTTGTAGTCTATCGAAATTCCCTTGTTCTGTCAAGAGCAACCTGATAAAATGAACTCGTGTTGGCGGCACAGTCAAACGTGCCAGCCGCGTATGACGCGGCGCGTTCGTCTATCGGTTAGGACGTTAGATTCTCAATCTAGCAAGAGGGGTTCGACTCCCCTACGCGCTACCTATATATAACTACGTTCGAACTTATTTTATCAGAAATTCGTAAATAGTGTGGCGGCAAGAAAAAAGGCCCCGTAACAAGTACGGGGTAAAGTTCAAGGGGAAAAATGAATTGCCGCAACGCCACTCTGTGTTGCTAAAAAGGTAGCGCTCCGGCCTAAACGGCCGTCGCGCTAAAA
>JACREP010000122.1 GCA_016218185.1 Candidatus Gottesmanbacteria bacterium
CAATTTATAACTGTTTTTTTTGTACTCGCTAAATAGTTTGGCCAGTCGCGGGTCACTGCGGAGCTTCTCATGAGCCCGTACCACCATGGAACGAAACTTGAACAACTTAAAAAGCGTTCCGTACCTTCCTACACGCTTGGGCGTGTCTGCCAATACCGGCCCTGGTGTGTCCAAAACAATGGCTATGCCCACGGCCGCGGCAATCGGGGCGAACAATAAAAGGAGTATCACTCCTCCAGCAATATCCAATATTCGCTTGCTCCAATCGTATCCCATAGGTAGCTATCTTTCCCTCATGTCAAATGGTCATGTTTCGTCCCCGACCAGCTCTCCACGAGTTTTTTTATTTTCCCGACTGATCCCTTTTTGCACACAAGCACCACGTCCGGCGTATTGACAATAAACATTTCTCCTACATCAATGGTCACCACCATCTGATCCGTATAGTTATAAATCAGGCAATCCCGCGTATCGGTAGTCCAGACATTTCCCTGGATAACGTTCTTGTCTGTTGCCTCCTGAAGCGCTTCTTTGAGTGCTTCCCAGGCCCCGATGTCACTCCATCCGATATCCTGGGCAACGACCAGTGCATCGGATGGTTTTAGTTTTTCCAAAATGGCGTTGTCAAAGTGGATTTTCTCGATGGTCGGGTACACGCGGGTTAATTCCTGTAAAAACTGCCCAGTTCCCCAATGTTTGGCAATCTGCAAAAGTCCCGAAGCAATATTGGGAGCATACCGTTCATATTGTTTCCACAGGAACCGCGGGCTCGTGACAAAATATCCCACATTCCACGCATACGAAGTATTTCCAAAATATCGTTTCGCAGTAGCCTTGTCCGGTCGATACTGAAAATCAGAAAATCCGTAAAAACTGATCCCTTCGTGTGTTTCTTCTTTTTTGCCAAACCGAATCCAGCCTAAATTATCGCTTGCAAACCTCGGTTTCTGTGCCACAAAAATAATCCTATCCGGATGTTTTTTTACTACCTCGCCCGCTACGCGCAATATTTTTCTGAACAGCTCCTCTTTTTTAACCAAATGGTCGCTCCACAATATCACCATCGGCTCATCCGCAGATTCCTTAAGAAGAATCGCCGTCATGAGTCCTACCGCAGGACCTACATCGCGCATCTGCGGTTCACCGATCACGTGATCTGCAGGCAAGTCTTTCAACTGTTGACGCACTATGTCTGCATAAGCACTCCCGGTTGCCACGTACATATCCGGCCAGGAAAAATCCGGCAACAGGCGTTGTGCTGCAAGTTGCAATGTCGATTTGTCCGCGACAATTTTTTCAAATTGCTTAGGAGAGCTTTTCCGCGAGAGTGGCCACAGGCGCGTTCCTACACCGCCGGCAAAAATTACGACGTTCATATATTGCAAGTGTTATACAATTTCTCAACCGTTTGTTTCATGCGTTTGGCAAACACTAATTGATCAAACCGAGTGGCTCTCGCACGGCAGTCCTGCGGATCATACGATTGTCGGCTAAAGTCCACGAGGGCTTTCTGCAATGCGTCAGCTGAAAGTCCAGCAAATTCCATGCCCGTTTTTCCCGTTGTTATGATTTCGGAAATGCCGCTTCCCCGGTAGGTAACCACCGGTGCCCCACAGGCTAACGCCTCAACAGCCGCAATACCGAAGTCTTCATCTGCCGCAAACACACATGCGCGACATCCTTGATAATAGCCAACAAGCTCTTTGTCTGTCAAATGGCGGGTAATGAACGTGATGTTGGTTTTTGCCATATGTTGCAGTTTTTTCCGTTCTGTCCCGTCTCCGATAATAACAAGCTGCCACCCAAGCGAATTAAATGCCTCGATAATAATATCTATCCGTTTATACGGCACCAACCGAGATACCACAAGAAAATATTCTTGCTTTCGTAAGGCCTCGCCTTGCGGTCTGGTCTTCGGCAAGGCGAGGCCTTTTGAAATTTCCACCGGCGGATAGATAACCGTTTCAACCTCTCTACCATAATAGGTTTCGATGCGTTCTTTTACCCGGTCGGAAATCGCGATATAGTAATCCGGCCGCTGACTGGCCAATCTATCCCACCGCCGCAAGGTCGGTGCCAAATACTCAAGCCATCGGGAATGCTTTGCATAGAGCGTATGTTCATTCCATAAATACCGTGTCGGTGTCAAACAGTAGCAGATATGCACGGTGTCCGGTTTGGTGATGATGTTTTTTGCTTCCGCGGAAGTCACCGAAATAACCAGATCAAATGCATCAAATGAAAAACTCTCAAACGCCATGGGCGTAAGCCAGGGGTACCATTCGTGATGGCGCTTCGCAAACGGCATGTATTGGAGAAACGACGGCTGCACCCGGAATACGCGGGCCCACGAAGCTCTGTTTGGATCGTACACCGCCGTAAAAAGCGGAGCGTCCGGCCAAATATCGTGAAGCGCAAGGAGCACCCGTTCCGCTCCGCCCCATTTATTTACCCGGTCATACACGAAAGCCACGTTCATAGACGCCTTGCCGTCCCTTCATACACATCCAATGTTTTTTTCGCCATCGTCTCCCATGAAAACTGTTCCAAAAGGAAGTCTACCTCGCGTGGTGCCGGCTTGGGGAGTGCGCCGCGTTCTGCTTGCGTGAGTTTTTCCAACAGCGACTCGGCACGATACGGATCAACGTATGAAACGCTCTTGCCGAAAATTTCGTGAAACACAGGTATGTCGGAGGCTATCACCTGGCAGCCGTTTGCAAGGGCTTCAAGACCCGGAAGTCCAAACCCTTCCATCATCGACGGAAACACCAGGGCTATCGCGTGGGAGTACAAATTTGCAAGCTCCGCATCGTTTGCCTGACCAAAAAAGATTACGCCGTGACGTAATCCCAACTGCCCAACTTCTTTTTTCAGCCTTTGATAAAAATAATCGTCCTTGCCTACCAACACCAGGCGTGTATCTTTGGGTTGAAACGCTTGAACAAGCGTTTCCAGATTCTTATGCGGATACGCATTCCCCACATACAAAAAATACGGTTCCGGCACGATTGGTTTTTTATTTGTAGATTTGTCATTTGCAGATTTGTAGATTTTTGAATCCACTCCTTCATACGTCACGCGTATTTTTTCCGCGTCAATACGAAAATGGTCGATGATCTCCTGTTTTGTAGCATTTGAGACGGCGACAATGCTTTTTGCGCGGGGCAGTCCGATCCTGTGTACCAGCCAATATCCGAAACGGCGCATTTGATACAAGAATTTTGGTAATGTCGTCGCACGACCGGTATGAAAATGAAGTATCGTCAAATCATGGATAGTCACAACTATTTTCCCCGGGTACAGTATCGGGATATTAAAATACGGTATATGCACTAGATCAAGCTTCTCGCGCAAAAGGATAAGTGGCATCATAATCTGCTCGCTTACACTGTGCCACGGGACGTCAGCCAGGCGTTTCTCCCATCGGTTATTCGCAAGATGAAACGGGCCAAATGCGTGTTTCGGCAAAAAACAAACATACGAGTTGCGTTTATCCAGTTCGCCAAGCTGTTCTATGAGATTGCGGATATACCGCCCCACTCCCGTTTCCTCGATGAGCCGCGCGTCGATGCCGATTTTCATAGGAGGGATTTTAGTTTGATACCAAGCAATATCATTTGAGTCACCAGCCGCCCATACCGTTTTGCATAATGTTTTTGATAAAACAACTGCATGGTTTCATAAAAATGCTGATCGGTCGCCCTGCGGATCGCCGGATCCTGGTGCTGCCGGCCGCTTTGCTTTTTCCGGTGCAATACAGACACATCAGGATTGAACAAAATGCTCAACCCTGCCTCCTTTATCCGAAACGCCCAATCCAAATCTTCCCCGTACATAAAATAGTCTTCATCCAGCATTCCCACGCGATCAATCACTGCACGCGTCGTGAGAAAAAACGCTCCGCTTATCGCGTCCACCTCATGCACCTGGCTCAGATCCTTATATCCCATGTGGTACCCAGCAAACAGGCGACTCCGGGGAAATAACCGTTCCAGGCCGACAAAATACGTGAGTGCCGCCCATGGCGTGGGAAAACCGCGGTGGCACGCAGGATCCAATGATCCGTCTGGCAGCAGGAGTTTGCACGTTGCCGCTCCCGCTTCCGGATGCGCTTCCATGAATCCCAACATTGCCTGTATCGTTCCCTTTTCTACCTCCGTATCGGAATTTAAGAGGAGTATATATTTCCCATGGGATTTCTTAATCCCGATATTGTTTGCTTTTGCAAACCCCAAATTTTCCGTATTTTGAATAATCATCAAATTTTGAATTTTGAATTTTGAATTTTGAATTTTTTCTACGCTTCCATCCGTTGACGCATTATCAACTACGATCAACTCCCAACGATCGCCATCTGTCTGCGCGCTGGCAACTGACGTAAGACATCGGATCAAAAGATCCCTTGTATTGAAGTTTACGATAATAATAGATAGGTCAATGTCGTTTTTCATAAGCCGCAATCCATGCAGTATCCAGCTGCTTGGCAATTTTTTCCCATGAATAGTCGCGTTCAATGCGCGTTCGTGCCGCGCGTACCAACTCAAGCCGATATGCGTCATCCGTCAGAAGCTGCTCAACGATTTGCCCTATGTGATCCCAATTGGTTACCACAAGAACCTCTTTTCCATTCACCATTTCAAGCCCCTCCATGCCTTTGGGTGTTGTCACTACCGGTACACCGGCTGCCATCGCCTCCAGTATTTTAAATTTCGTCCCTCCTCCGATCTGGATCGGCGCAAGAAAGATATCTACTTTTTTCAGTTCTGTACGAATGTCGGTAACGTCTTCTTTAAATACTATTCCG
>JACREP010000125.1 GCA_016218185.1 Candidatus Gottesmanbacteria bacterium
AAATACCAGAACATGCGGGCAGACTACATTAAAGCCTGGTGGAACGTCGTCAATTGGAAGGAAGTTGAAAAACGCTTGGCCGCCGCGTAAGATGGCTTCATGAAACTCCCCGATCCGTGGAAGCTCAAGTATGAACAGCCCAAGGACGTGGTCCTTTTTGCGGCAAGCCAACTCACGGGAGGGCGTCCGCACCAGGAAGATTATTTTGTCAATTTCAACGATGAGTGTTTCATTGTAGCAGATGGCGTGGGGGGTATGCCGCATGGCGCGGAGGCAGCTAAACTGGCATGCGAAACTGCCGAGTGGGCGTACCGGCTGGTACGTCAACGGCCGTTTTACTGGAATGCCAAAGATTTTTTTCTCAAACGTATCGTCCGATCCACCAACATGCGGTTGTGGCAGAAGCGCCGGGAGCCGGGGTTTGCTGACGGGTTGGCCACAACGCTTCTTGTTTTTTTGGCGAATGACCGGAGGTTTTGGGTGGGAAGCGTGGGTGATACGAGCGCATTTCTTTTCCGCGACGCGGCAGTGCGCAAGCTCACAACGGAAGATGTTGACAACCACGGCAACCTGACCAAAATTTTGGGAGTACAGCGGTTTGGTATTGTGCCGCAGATTATACAGGAAAGTTTTCTTGCCGGAGACGTCATCGTGCTGGCCTCCGACGGGGTGGCGCGGTACGTGGCCAACGATGAGATGGCATATGCGCTCAAAGAAACAGGAGCCACGACCCAGCGCATGACGGACGCGGTAGCACAGCTTCTCAAAACTGCCCAAAAAAACGGTTCCACCGACAACATGACCGCGTTGATTATCAAAAAGATCGCGTTACCGCAATAACAGTCTTTTTGTTATACTGAAGGTATGCCTGCCGAATTTTTTTCAGCCATCAGCAATCAGAAAACTCCTCCCGTGTACAAATTTTTTGACGGGAAAGCGTGGAAAGAAAGCACAAGCGGCAAGACCATCACGGTGCATTCCCCGATACATGGCGAGACGGTTGGTGAACTTCAATCGGTTACCCCGGGAGAAATTGACCATGTGATGCAATCCGCCTTGACGGCTCAGCCCGCATGGGAGGCAACGCCGCTGAATAAACGCGTTTCCGTGACACACCTGGCTGCCGATTGGATCCGGCACTTTGAAGATTACCTCACGGCACTGTTGGTTCGCGAAATCGGTAAAACAGACAGCGAGGCCCGCAGTGAAATAAAAAGAACGGCAGACCTTACAGATTACTTTGCTGATGAAGTGCAATCCATACGAGGTGAGACGCTGGACAGCGATAATTTTCCGGGCTATGACAAAGGCAGAATTGCCATGGTGGAGCGGGTGGCGTACGGCGCGGTGGTGGCGATTGCACCATTTAACTATCCGGTAAATCTCGCAGCAAGCAAAATCGTCCCGGCACTGCTTATGGGTAACGCAGTTGTCTTTAAGCCGCCGACGCAGGGGGGGATAAGCGGCGTGCATTTAACCCGCATGTTTGAAAAAGCAGGAGTGCCGGCGGGCATCATCAGTTGTGTGACCGGCGGCGGCACTGACGTCGGCGATTATTTGGCTTCTCATCCAAAGGTTGACGTTATTACATTCACCGGAAGCAGTGACACCGGGGCGGCGATTGCCCGGAAAGCCGGGATGAAGCCGCTCGTGTTTGAGTGCGGCGGCAACAATCCGGCAGTGGTACTACCCGATGCAGACATGAATCTTACTGCGCGCGAAATAATCAAAGGCGGATACCAGTATGCCGGCCAACGGTGCACGGCCATCAAATATGTGCTGGGAAGCCAAGGAGTGCTGGATCAACTCCTGCCGGTAGTTCTCACCCAGATGGGTGAGTCGGTGAAGATGGGGGATCCACGGAGTCCCGAAACCAAACTGGTTGGGCCGGTGATTTCGGTAAGTGCTGCGGGGCAGTTTCAACAGTGGATTGATGAGTCAGTCAAACTGGGGGCAAAGATTGTTACTGGCGGTAGCCGCAAGGGCAATTATATGGAGCCGACCATCCTTACCGGCGTCACACCGGATATGCCGGTGGTTACCCATGAGGTGTTCGGCCCCCTGGTTTCCTTCATTTCTATTAAGAGTATGGATGAAGCAGTTACCATCATCAATGACTCAATGTTTGGGTTGCAGGCGAGCGTGTTTACCAAAGACGAGGGCACGGGACTTACATTTGCCAAGCAGTTAAACGTCGGTACGGTGCAGATAAACGGTTCGCCACAGCGCGGCCCGGACCATTTCCCGTTCCTCGGAGTCAAACGCTCAGGTCTCGGCGTCCAGGGTGTGCGCTATTCCCTCGAAGCCATGTCCCGTCTCAAACCGGTGGTTATAAATAAACCACAGTAAAAATATCTCCATTGACAATAGGCCCCGCCGGTTTTATAGTGGGTTTCGTCCTGCCCACTTTTGTATGCTGCCACACATGCGTGCAAGCGGTCTTCTTTCACCCGAAGAACGATTTCTTCATCCCGACCGATATATCGCCGACGACATCGAGCGAGTTTACAAAAAAAATCACATCGCAGTCGGTTGGCCCAAAGGGAAGAAAAAAATATTTCATGAGGTTCTTCGGCCTCATACGGTATGTGTGGTCGGTGTAGCATTGGGAGATGAGGGGAAAGGGCGGGTGATTGATAATCTTATTGGGAGTTTACAAAAAACCCGCGGAATAACGGGTATTACGGTCGTACGGTTTCAAGGGGGTAATAATTCCGGCCATACGGTGGAGGCCAATGGTATTCATTTGGCTCTTCATCAGATTCCCTGCGGGGTCATGTACAAAAAAGCCACGTGTATTATGGACCGGGGGATGACGATCAATCCCGTAGATTTAGTTTCGGAGATTCATTATGTTGAAGAGCTGGCAGGAAAAATGAAGGGCAGACTATATTTGTCACAAGATGCTCTGCTTAATACCGATTTAGACCGCGCCGAGGAATTATTAAACAGAAAACGGCAGGGGAAAGCAGGGGGCGGGACTGGGAGAGGAATAGGCCCATCGTATGCCCATCATTATGACCGGTTGGGACTTCACATATCCGATCTTATAGAAAGCACCTGGAAAGAATTATTAGGGGGTCAGTACGATCGGTACGAAAAAGAATTTTCATTATACGGTATCCAGCTTTCAACCATTGAAGTTCCGGATTTTCTCAGAACAAAAAAAATGAAAAAAGAGTATAAACGGCTGGTCGGCAGTAAACAAAAATTCCTCCGGCGTATCGGTCGAGCCCGGCACGAACTCATCGCAAGAAAAATTATCACGAACACCTTTGTTCTCCATAAACGCATATATGAAAAAAAATCCGAGGCGGTACTATTTGAGGGGGCTCAGGCATTAGGGCTTCATCCTTGGTTGGGAACTCTCCCTGATATCACGGCATCGGACACTTCAATATACGGCATACAAACCGGAACCGCGTTTTGGAAGATGCACACTATTGAGGATCGCATAGGAATTTTCAAAATTCCCTACACGTCAAGTGTCGGCGCCCGGCGCATGCCGACACAGGCGGATAATGAGTGGGCAACACGTGTTCGTGATGAGGCTCATGAATATGGTACGACTACGGGAAGAGCCCGTGATATTTTATTTCCGGACATCCCGATGCTTTCCTACAATATCCGCATGTCGGGAGTGGAGATGCTTATAGGAACTCATCTTGACGTATCATGGGAAAATGTACGGATACACGTTTGTACCCATTACGCGGATAAAAAGGGGAATGTTGTTTCCTATCAACCGGGACTGTTGTACCTTAACAATGTCGTGCCTCATTATGTGACGCTGCCCGGTTGGGACGGAGCATTGGTGCGAAAAGCGAAATCATTTAAGGAGTTACCCGAAAACGCGAAAAAGTTTTTAGCGTTTTTACAACTGCGTCTGGCAATGCCCATTACCGCCGTAACAGTCGGTCCTTCACGAGAACATTATATTACAACTCGTTTTTAAGTTTTCGAAAAAATGTACGGAAAACGCGGTAGAGTTTTTCTTTTGTTTTCACATCATTTTAAATCCCGTTTGTTTTCTGTTGCGCCCGCCCCGGTGACGATAATAAATTGTCCCCTTTTTTGCATTTCGGCGATGGTGTGTGCGCCAACATAGCTCATGCTCGACCGAAGTCCTCCGTCAAAATCATATAGCATTTTAGTAACTGATCCTTTATATGGGGTAGCGATTGCGCGCCCCTCCGGCGTATAGTGCTCTCCGTTTGTGGTAGTTCCGCCGATACTTTTACGTTTTTGAAATGCACTCGCAGATGCCATGCCACGGACCAATTTTTTGAGCATTCCGTTCTCAAGCATCTGCTCGCCCGGACTTTCCCTGGTGCCGGCAAAAAGGCTGCCGACCATCACGCTGTTGGCACCGGCAACAATTGCTTTGGGCAGATCTCCGGGCTCGCGGATACCGCCATCCGCGATAATAGGAATCGGATGCCGTTTTTTGGCCATCACTCCGGCGACCTCCATGATTGCCGTTATTTGGGGTATCCCTATTCCCGCGACATTTCTTGTTTCGCAGACGTATCCCGGCCCGACACCGACTTTTACGCCGTCTGCGCCATTATCATAGATATATCTCGCTCCTTCGGCAGTTGCGATATTGCCGGCAATGACAGGAGTTTTGATTTTTTCTTTATTTTTCAAACGATTGAGCATTTCCGACGTATATATAAGTCCTCCGTGCGCAATGTCCAGAACCAACATATCTACACCGGCGTCGATGAGCATGTGAACGCGGTCGATGTCCTGCGATTGCACCCCGATGGCTGCACCAACCATAAGCCTGCCATTCCTATCAAATGATGCCTGCGGATATTGCGTTTGGTAAGAAAAATCTTTGAGCGTATAGACACCGACCAGGCGACCTTTCTGATCAATGACTGGAATTTTTTGAATTCTATTTGCCCGCATGACCCCGACGGCTTTTTGAGTAGGTGTATCGTTGGTCACCGTTATGATTTTGTTTTTCGGAGTCATTACTTTTGATATCGGAGATGTAAGCGGTGCTGTTAAAAAATCGCGGGGAGTTGCGATTCCGACGAACGATCCGTAAAATTTGGTTCCGGAAAAAACGATGACATAGCCGCGGTTACGTTTTTGCTGCAGACTGATGACTTCACCGATGGTTGTGTCGGCACGCACCAATGGCGGATCATCTTCGATCATGCGAACCAAATCTTTGACTTTTTTGACTTCATTGGCCTGTTCCTCCGGCGTCATAAACCGGTGAATGATCCCCAAACCCCCGTAAAGCGCCATCGTTATAGCCATTCGGTGTTCCGTCACGGTGTCCATGTTTGCCGAAAGAACGGGCAACTTGATGGTCGGGAGTCCGCGAGCTACAAGCGTTGATGGATTTAATTGTTCGCTGCGGCGTGACCGTATGTCGGAAAGTCTGGGTCTTATTAAGACGTCTGAGTAGGCTAATCCTTGGCCGGTAATTTTATCTGCCATAATTATTCCCATTCCATGGTAGCCGGAGGCTTTGTCGTTATATCATAAACGACGCGGGAAACGCCAGGGACTTCGTTGACGATGCGCGAGGAAATCGCTGCAAGGACGTCGTACGGAATATGCGCCCATTGGCTCGTCATAATATCGCGGGACTCGATGATGCGAACGGCCACCACTTCGGCAAACACTCTACCATCGCCCTTGACCGCTGTCGAAAACGCACCGGTCATCACGGCAAAACTTTGGAATACTTTGTCGTAGAGCTCCGCCTTTTTTATTTCCTCAAGCACGATCGCATCTGCAACCCAGACTTGTTTCAGTCGTTCCTCGGTTACCTCGCCGCGGATCCGTACTGCAAATCCCGGGCCGGGGAAGGGCTGTTGATTGACGATATTTTCCGGCAGTCCCGCGAGCCGTCCCAACTGGCGTACTTCATCTTTGTAATAATTGCGCAGAGGTTCAAGAAGTTGGAGTTTTAATTCTTTGGGCAACCCACCGACATTATGGTGAGATTTAATATGCGACGCATGCTTGCTTCCTTTGGATTCGATCACATCGGAATAAATCGTGCCTTGACCCAAAAACGCGGCATCTTTATGTTTGGCCGCTACCTCTTCGAAAATATCAACGTACAACTTACCGATGGTTTTGCGCTTCACTTCGGGATCCGTAATTCCCCTTAAGGCGTTAAGAAATCGTTTGCGGGCATCAACGATGACGAGACTGGCCTTAATCAGTTTTGTAAAAATATACTGCACGCGCTTGTCTGTTTCCGGCCGCATGAGACCGGATTCTACATAGACTGGTAATAAGTTTTTTCCTATTGCTTTGCCGGTGAGAAATGCCGAAACGGTTGAGTCTACGCCACCGGAAACCGCATAGATAACTTTTTTATTTCCAACAATCGCTTGTATTTCCTTAATAATCTGTTGCGGATCAAGAACAAGCGGATTGAGGGATTCGCCGCAAACATTTTGGGCGAAATTTTTCAACAGTTCAATCCCGTATTCCGTGTGATATGCCTCCGGATGAAATTGGACGCCGTATATGTTGGACGACTCATTGGCAACAGCGGCATACTCAACCTGTTTTGTGCGACCAACGGCCGTAAATCCTTTCGGCAGTTTGGTCACGGTATCACCGTGGGACATAATTACGGAAAATGTTTTTTCCGGCAACGAAAAAATACCGGGTTGCTTATCAAAAACAATTTCTTCCGGGCCATATTCTTTTTTGGAATGTTTGACCGTACCGCCCAACAGATGAGCAGTCAGTTGCCAACCGTAGCAGATTCCAAATACAGGAAGACCCAGGGTAAATACCCGTTTATCTATGGAAAGGGAAGCATCGTGACTAATATCATTGGGGCCGCCGGAAAAAATGATTCCTGATGGTTTGTGCTCTTTTATAAATGGTAGCGCGTCATCAGGATAGGCATATTCGACTGCAACGCCAAGTTGCCGAAGCCTGCGGCCGATGAGGTGTGCAGTTTGCGAGCCGAAGTCAACAATGACTATCATAATAGTGTTATCCTATCATGTTTTCCGATTTCCGTGACGTGGACGCACGAAAATGTTTTGACACCGGTGGTTGCCACATATTCAAGTCCTCCCTGAAACACTTTGTCAAACAGCACAGCAAAACCCACCACCGTGACACCGCGTTTTTGGAGGCCGCTTGCGATGTGATAGCCGGTTTCGCCGGTGGCGCAGACGTCATCCAACAGAAGCACCCGGTCGCCTTTCTGGACAAAGGACAGGTTGATGCCGGAAAACACCGTGACCCCACCGGAGCTGGTGGTAAATGACCGCACTTCTTCGCGGTACACATCTTTCCATGTTGTGGGAATGTTTTGATCTTTGCGGGAGCTGTGAAGTCTGGTGTTTCCTCCCAGCTCTAAGGAAACGGCGGTGGCCAGATAATTACCCGAGTGCGGGATGCCGTGGACGATGTCAATTTTTTCGTTTGCAAATTCGTGGGCAATGACCTTGGCAGC
>JACREP010000123.1 GCA_016218185.1 Candidatus Gottesmanbacteria bacterium
ATAATTGACAAAATGGTAGTCAACCCGTAACAATACATACATGGCAGAAGAATTAAAAAAGATCAGTCTTCAGACGAACCCTATAGAGGCGGATCCTCCTCACTCTCCTCTGCCTGCGCAGGCAGGCCGCCGGTCATTTTCATGGAAGGTATTGTTGGTGCCGCTGGGCGTGATTGCGGTAATCATTATTGCGTTGGGAGTCATGCTTTTGCCGCTGGGAGGAGTAATGGCCAAGGCAAAAGACGTGGTACGCGCGGGTAAAGAGGCAGCGGGAGCCATAAAAAATCAGGATCTTGAGAAAACAAAAATCGCCCTCAAGGATACGAGAGTGCAATTAACTGCTCTTGCAAAGGAATACAACAAAGTAAAGCCGCTGAAGTTCGTTCCCATCTTGGGCCGTTACGTTGCCGACGGTGAACATGCCCTAAAAGCAGGGTTTGCGGGGTTGGACGCCGGGGACAAAGCCATTGAAGCTTTGGAGCCTAACGCGGATCTTTTGGGACTCAAAGGGAAAAGTACCTTTGTTTCAGGAACCGCAGATGAGCGCATTCAAACTGCGGTAAAAACTATGAATGCGTTGGTGCCGAAAGTGAATGAAATGGCAGTAAGTATTGATGTGCTCCGGAAGGAATTAGATGCGATTGATCCCGCCCGATATCCGAAGAAGTTTTTTGGCATAGTGGTACGCGATCAACTGCAGGGTACAAAAGACGTGATAGAAAACGCGGCCAATTTGTTTGTCAACGCCCAGCCGCTGCTTGTCAATCTGCCCGGTATGCTGGGCGAGCCGGCGGAGAAACGATATATTGTTCTTTTCCAAAATGACAAGGAGCTTCGGGCAACCGGAGGGTTTATCACGGCATATGCCCAGTTTCGTTTCATAAAAGGCAAGGCGATTTTGGAGCAAGCAGATGATATCTATGCCCTGGACGCGGCAAAACGCAAAACATTCCCGGCGCCTCGGGAAATCCTCACATTCCACAAAGGCGTATACAATCTGAACATTCGTGATAGCAATCTTTCTCCGGACTATAAGGTGTCCATGCAGCAATTTGAAGAAATGTACGATACGGTGTCAGGGAAAGAAAAAATTGATGGCATATTTGCGGTCGATACACACGTACTCGTAGAAGTCCTCAGGATTTTAGGCCCCACGTGGGTCTATGGGAGAGAGTTTAGCTCGGAGGTAGACAAACGGTGTGATTGCCCCAAAGCCGTGTATGAACTGGAAGATTATTCCACAAGACCGGTAAATTATGTCAGAACCGCCCGGAAAGACGTCATAGGCATACTTATGCAAACGCTTCTGCAAAAAGCACTGGGTGTTTCTCCGTCGAAATATTGGGGGAGTCTGTTCCAGATGTTACTTACCGAAATCAATCAAAAGCACGTGTTAGCGTATTTTCATGATGAGGCGGCACAAAGGGCTGCGGAGAGCTTTAATATGGCAGGAAGAATTGCAACTGCAACGGAAACGGCGACACTGCTTTCCTACAAAGAGGGAAACGGGTGGGATTACCTGCACATCAACAACAGCAATATGGCCGGAGCCAAAGCCAATATGTTTGTCAGCGAGAAGGTTACAAAGGATGTGACGGTTAACGGCGATGGAACCGTCACGACGAAGTTGACGGTTGACTGGAAGAATCCGTATCAGGGAAGTGATTGCGGCCTGGAGAGCGGTGGGCTTTGTTTAAATGCCCCGCTTCGCAACTGGGTGCGGGTGTATACGCCGTCGGGGAGTAAACTTGTTGAAAGCCGCGGGACGCAATCACCCAAAGACAGCAAACCCGTTTCCATGGAAACGTATGAAAGTCTCAATAAGACGGTATTTGAAGGCTTTCTCATCGTCAATCCCTTAGGTACCGCCCGGCTGGAGCTTACCTATACGTCACCGGTTAAATCAACGGACGGGAAGTACCGGTTGCTTATCCAGAAACAGCCTGGTACCGATGGGGACGAATTTACGATCAAGTTGGGCGCAAAAGAACGGAAGAAATTTGCGCTTGCGGCGGATACGGAATTGTCGTTGTAGCCTCATGGTGTCCTCACTCCTCTATAAAGCAGAAGCGATTATCCTCAAGCGGAAAAACGTCGGGGAAGGCGATCGGATCGTCACGGTGTTTACGAAAGAGTACGGAAAGTTCCGCGCAATAGCCAAGGGAGTTCGTCGGATCACAAGCAGAAGAGCTGCCCACCTGGAGGTGTTTGGTCGTGTTTCGATGCTTCTTCACAAAGGCAAAAGTCTTGATGTGATATCGGAAGTAATCACCATAGAACCGTATGCGCCTCTGCGGGCGAGCCTGGTACGGGTGAGTACTGCGTATTATGTCTGCGAACTGGTGGAGCGGCTGCTTCCGGAAAAACAGGAACATCGCGATGTGTATGAGCTTCTTGCGGCGACTCTGGCGCAGATTTCCTCCGCAGCGGAATATGATTTTGCGGAAGTAAGAGACGGATTTGCCCGCAGTTTGTTAGAACAATTGGGATATCTGGCACGACAAGGGAAAAGAACACCGGTCGATCTGACCTCATTTATCGAGCACATTATTGAACGTCGGGTGGCCAGTCGGCGGTTCTTGACAAAGATGAGGGGATGATTTACCCTGAAATGGTGAGGCGATGATCTCAGTGGCATGAGGGAGCCCGGCAAAATTAATGAGTAGTCCTGCTCAAAGCGGGGAACTAGGGTGGAACCGTCCAGCTCAGCCGGATCCCTATCACAAGTAGTTTGTGGTAGGGTTTTTTTATGAATACAGATAACATTGTTGCACTCACAAAGCGCAGGGGCTTTATATTTCCCTCAAGCGAAATTTATGGAGGGATGGGAGGCTTTTGGGATTATGGGCCGCTGGGAGTTGAGCTTGCAAACAACATCAAGGCGGCATGGTGGAAGTCGATGGTACACGATCGGGATGACGTGGTGGGATTAGATGCAAGCATCATCATGAATCCAAAAGTATGGGAAGCTTCCGGGCATGTCCGTTCATTTACGGACCCGCTGGTTGAGTGTAAAGTCTGCCATCAACGTCTTCGGGCAGATCAGGAAGATGAGATAAAGGCGCATGAGGCTATCCATAATAAGCAGGGGGCGGGCGGGGTAGCCTGGACTCAGCCGCGGCAGTTTAACCTTCTTTTTCGTACGTTTGTGGGGCCTGTAGAAGACAATTCATCTTTGGCGTATCTTCGGGGAGAAACGTGTCAGGGAATCTACGTGAATTTTGTCAACGTGGTTTCATCCGTGCGGGTGAAAATTCCTTTCGGTATCGCCCAAATTGGCAAAGCCTTCAGAAATGAGGTAACGCCCGGAAAATTCCTTTTTCGTGTGCGTGAATTTGAACAGATGGAGCTGGAATATTTTGTGCATCCGAAGGACGCGGATCAGTGGTTTGCGTATTGGAAAGAGCAGCGCATGAAGTGGCACCGGAGCATGGGACTTAAAAAGGAGCATCTTCGGTTCCGACAACATGAACCCACCGAGCGGGCACATTATGCGGCGGACTCATGGGATATTGAATATGAATACCCGGAGTGGGGGGTTAAGGAACTTGAGGGAATTGCCAACCGGACGGACTATGATCTTAAGACGCATGCTAAATGGTCTGGGAAGGATCTTTCGTATACGAACCCGGAAACGAAGGAGAAATTTATTCCCTACATCATCGAACCTTCCGTCGGCGTATCTCGACTGATTCTGGCGCTA
>JACREP010000124.1 GCA_016218185.1 Candidatus Gottesmanbacteria bacterium
CCCTTCAAGACCTAAGGAGAAAGGAAAATCCATATATGGCAACCAATTTATTTGTGGGGAATCTTCCCTACAACATGGACAGCGACAAGCTTGGCCAGGTATTTGCTGCTGCTGGTCAAGTGGTTTCCGCCAAAGTGATCTCGGATAAATATTCCGGACGGTCACGGGGATTCGGATTTGTCGAAATGGCATCCGATGCGGAATCAAAGAAAGCTATTGAAATGTTCAATGGCAAAGATGTCGAAGGTCGGGCGATGGTGGTCAATGAAGCCAGACCGCGGGAAGAGCGACCGAGACAGTAAGAGAAGCAACACAAGCAACGCGAGTTACTTAGTTACTTCGTAATACAAAACCAAGAGCCCCGCGAGAGCGGGGCTCTTTAGTGGTAAATTCATTGGTATTTTGCTACCATACGCCCATATGTTTCAAAGTCCTACGCACGGGAGTTTAGAGCTTCCCCAGGTGCGCGAGAAGATCCTTTCATTTTTAGCTACCGAGCCCGAGCGAAAGTACCAGCTGGTCGTGGGCACCGATTCCCAACCGCACAACGGATCCGGGGTGGACTTTGTGACCGCTATTGTCGTGCACCGCGTGGGGACGGGCGGCATCTACTTCTGGAAACGGGTGGTTAACAAAAAAGCGTATGTACTGCGTCAGCGCATGTACGAGGAGGCGACGATGTCGCTTGAAATGGCAGAGACAGTGCTGGCACTTTTACACCGCGACGGTGTCACCAAGTACGACGTGGAAATCCATGTGGATATCGGCAAATTCGGGGATACCCGAGAAATGATCACTGAAATTGTGGGTATGATCCGCGGCTCGGGCTACACCGTAAAAACCAAGCCGGATAGTTACGCGGCGAGTAAAGTCGCGGACCGATATACCTAGTCCACTTGTTAAATATCTTACAAGTATGGTAATCTTTCCTTAAAGGAGGTAACGATCTATGAATAAATGGTTGGTTGGATTGGTTGTGTTGGCTGCAGGTGTCGGGGTTGGATGGTATATATTGCAGGGAGCTGCCGGGACGCCCGTAACGCCCGATTCAGGCGTTGAACAGACGGTGGTTCCAACCGGAGAACCAGTCGGTGGAGAAGCCACGGGCAACGGCGGGGCGGTAGAACAGATGACGGTAACCTATACGGACAGCGGGTTTGTACCAAACTCCGTAACGGTAAAAAAAGGCACAACGGTGAAGTTTATCAATGAAAGCAGCGGCGAGATGTGGGTGGCATCGGCACTGCACCCCACGCATCAGCTGTTGCCGGGCTTTGATCAGCTCAAAAGTGTATCAAAAGGCGGTACGTACGGGTATGTGTTTGAAAAAGTCGGAACGTGGAAATACCACAATCACGTGGCGGCTGCGGACACCGGTGTGGTAGTCGTAACGGAATAAAAATGGTTCTTTGTCGGTGCGCTGAGGTCGCCAACGAAAATTTAGATCCGTCTTCAGTGAAATTGGTCTCGGAGTCTTCTGGTTCACGGTCCCTAAAGAATGAAGCCGGACAAAATTTTGTTGGCTCCCCGCGCACAGACTTTGTTTTTGTTACGGCGTGGGTGAAGGAGTAACTGATGGGGTCGGGAGCGGAGCACAGCGGCCTCCCGCCGGTTCGGTGCCGCGGATAAAGTATTCCACCCTGCCGAAGTAACAGGGAAGCCCCACGACACTATCCGGTTTTGGGAGCACCTCATCTGACCTGTCTTTGAGAAGTTCTGCCATAATATCGTGCCAGATGGGGGATGCCCCGGTGACGCCGGAGGTAAGATACGGGTCCATAGGTGAGTTATTGTTATTGCCTACCCACACCGTAACGACGTATGAGGGCGTATAGCCGATTGTCCAGTTATCCCGCTTGTCATTGCTCGTTCCGGTTTTGACAGATACGGTTTTGCCAGAAACCACCAGGCTTGAGTTTGCTCCAAACGCGGCAGTACGCGCGGCATTATCGCTTAATATATTTCCCAATATCCACGCAACCTCGGGTTTGACCGCGGATACACCTTGTTTGGGGCTATTTTTTTCTATCACCCGGCCGGTGTAGTCCGTAACTTCCAGAATCGGCAAAAGATCCATGCGTTTTCCTGCATCGGCGAGGGTTCCGAATACTTTTGCCATGTCCAGCATCGTTACCTCGCCGCCGCCCAAGGTGAGGGACAGCCCGTAGCGGCTTTCATCTTCCCACGTGGTGATGCCCATGAGCCTTCCTTTTGTAATCATCGCCCCGACGCCGATTTTGGCAAGCGTTTTGACTGCCGGAATATTGTAGGAATTGGCCAGCGCGTACCGAAGCGGTGTGGGGCCGTGGAATTTTCCGTCGTAGTTGACCGGCGCGTAGGGTTCACTGCCCGGAATCCGGTACACGATCGCGTTGTCATCTAAGATGCTTGCTGCGGTAAAACCATCTTCCAACGCCGCTGCATAGTTGACGACTTTAATGGAGCTCCCCGGCTGGCGAAGGCTCGTTGTTACATTGACGTTACCCTCGTCAGGAACAGCAAAGTAGTCTTTGCTGCCGACCATTGCTAAAATTTCTCCGGTTTTGGGGTTGGTGACCAGTGCCGCACCGTTGCCCACGCGCAGATACCGAAGCGCTTCGATGTGGCTGCGCACGATATCTTCTGCTTTTTCCTGGATGCCCACATCCAGCGATGTTTTGATACGAAGCCCTCCCCGTTCGACCAGGCGGGGACCGTACCGGCGTTCCAGCATTTCTTTCACGTACATCACAAAGTGGGGCGCGCGGATAGCCACGCGCGGGGCAGCGAAGTGAAGCTCCTGGGCAAGCGCAACCTTGGCCTGTTCACGAGTGATATAGCGGTCTTCCGCCATGCGTCGGAGCACTTCCTGCTGGCGTTCTGTTGCTTTCTCCGGGTGGCTGCCAAAGGGCGAGTATTCGGTGGGAGCAGCAGGAAGTCCGGCAAGGAGCGCTGCTTCCGCCAATGTCACGTCACCCACCGATTTTCCAAAATACGTTTGTGCGGCTGCTTCTATGCCCCAGGCGGTCCCGCCGTAGGGAACCTGGTTTAAATACATTTCAAGAATTTGGTTTTTGCTGTACATACGCTCTGCCCAGAACGCCAGAATGATTTCTTTCACTTTGCGGGAAAGTTTTACCTCGGGTGTGAGGAGCGCGGATTTTATCAGCTGCTGGGTGATGGTCGAGCCGCCCTGAATGCGGCCATTGAGTGTGATTTCCATTGCCGCGCGCAAAATTCCGCGCAGAGAAAACCCACTATGGCGGTAAAAATCGCGGTCTTCTATGGCAATCGTTGCCTGTTTGACGACATCGGGAATGCCGGCAAGGGGCAACGGTGTGCGGTTTTGGTCTGCATAAATTTCGTAGAGCAAGGAACCATTGCGGTCATAAATTTTCGTTGTGACTTCCAAATCCCGACGGGTGAGGAGCTGCGGGTTGGGGAGGACTTTCAAAAAAAGATACGCATTATACGGCAGGAGCAAAAACAGAATTGTGACGGCGATGCCGGCAATAAACGACTTAACCTGCTCGGAAACCGGCAGAGCCGGTCTGGAAAATACGATGCCGTGTTTTGGCAATGAAGGCGGCGGCGGAAGGTTTACCCGCAGCGTTTGCACCCGCTCTTTTACGTTTCGGATGAAATCGGGCATACGCCGGAAGAACGATATCTTTGGCATGCGAACCTTTTTTTCGGTAACCCAATGGGCAAAACCATGCAACACTTCCAACGCGACCGCGCCGGCGATGTTATAGGTTGCCCAGAGCGTAGAAAAAAACAGTCGAAAGAGAAACCGGACCAGATCGCCGATTTCTATAAAAAGAAACGGAAGAAACAATGCCAGTTGGACAAACAAACTATTTTGTATCCGATTGTTAAGATTTGTCTTTTTGCGACGCGCCATAG
>JACREP010000126.1 GCA_016218185.1 Candidatus Gottesmanbacteria bacterium
AAATACACCGTCCTCTACGTTTCTTGAAATTGTTGTGAGGCGATCTCCTTCAAAAGAGCTGTAACGGAAAGCTCACCTGCGCGACGGAACACATACGCTTCGTCGAGTTTCCCTTTTTGCACGCGCCAGATGCCGACGCAATCCCCCATGTGTCGCTCACTGCGTAGCTCCTTGCACCACGCAAGTTTCGTGAGGATGAGATCCTCCGGTGCGATGAGAGAGACTCGTGTTCTGCCAATCGTCATGCTCCTTCGTCGTTCGTATTTGACCGAAAAATCCGCCGCATCCGTGATCCAGAAATCTATTTTAACGCCAGTCTTCGCATACCACGTATTGACCATCTGAGGATACCTGACGCGCGCGAGTTCCTTGGCCATGGCGGCAAACTCCCTCCCTAATCCTTCAAGCGCCTGCCGCAAGGGAGTGAGCTGTTCGTTCCCTATCTCTACAACGAAATCGATGTCATGCGTTGCTCTGGGTATGCCATAAAAGGAAGATGCGAAACTGCCGGAAAGCAGGTACGGCACCCGATGTGCGTTGAGCGACCGTGCAACGTCGACAAGAAGATCACGTTGTCCCAAGAGTACCGATTTCATAGATACGTCTGCGAAGCTCCTTCATGGCCTGGGGTTTGCTTAGTCTCCTTCCCTGCCGGATATTTTTGAGGGCGAGTTCGCGGACAAAATCAGATAGTTTGAAGGCCTGCTCGAGCCTGGCTCTCCCGCTCATGGCCCGAAGAAGCGTCGTTTGATTCATGGTAGACTCCTCAATATTAACAGTTGATAATATTTGGAACCCCCGATTGAACCGGACAAGCGAATTTCCCGCATCCGGCTCTCCGATACACGATGTTCACCAGGTGTTGTAGAGTGCATAGGTAAGTTTTGGCTTCGGAAGAGGGACGGTCTCCAGATATTTGGAAAATCCTTCCCAATTCCATGTTTTCTTTTGACTCCTTCGATTCATCCACTTGAACACGAGACTGCATGTCTTGCGATAGTATCGTCGTATGCTCTCAAAGTTTCCACTCACGCCATAGTAATTGTAGTGACCGTGCAGCTTACTGACCATTGTTGGCCAGATATTCTCTCTGGACAGGATGGTTCGTGCCTGCTTGAGCCATGTCTGCATTGATCCGACACTTCTGTTCATCCTCTTTCGACTGGTTTTGACTCGTACCATGAATCTTCCATCTCTTGTCTTGGTGCAGTAATGGGTCAGTCCCAGGAAATCAAATGTGCGTGTATCCCTGCTGCCCCTTCTGTTCTCTCGTAAACCATAGATCCAGGACATAGTGCAGGTAGATGTTGGCAAGAACCGGACTGATGACCCCGCCTTGCGGCGTTCCTTCCTGTGTCTCCCAGTACTTCCCCTCCTCCATCACCCCTGCCTTCAACAAGCGTTGTATCAGGTGTTTGAAGTTTGGATCAGCGATCCGCTCATCCAGACACCGCATCATCCATGCATGACTCACGTGATCAAAGAACCCTTCAATGTCTGCCTCAATGACCCAATTTACTTTCTTTCCCATGATCATGTGGTTGATTTCTTTTATGCATGCGTGTGCATCTCTTCCCGGCCTGTATCCGTAGGACAGATCGAGGAATGTCGGTTCATAGATTGCCTCCAGTATCTTGGCTATTCCTTTCTGCATCACCTTGTCCATGACGGTCGGTATGCCCAGTGGCCGCATTGCCCCGTTGTCTTTACGGATAGACACCCGTCGTATCCAAGAGTGCTGTCTTCCCCTTGTATGAAGAAGGTCGACCTCTTCATTGATATACTGTTTCAGGGCTCAATACCTTCACTTGCGTTACGGCCTGATCGCTCCATCCCTCTGGCTTCATCCGCTCGGTTGCCCTTACAGATGCAGAGTTCCGTACTCCTCTGCTGGTTAGGCGTTAAGGAGGGGGGATTTTAACCCCCTGTGTCTGTCAAGCTTTCCTTGGCGCACTCATCCTCATGATTATACCAAATCCGGCGACCAATAGGACATATACACCTGTCATGAGTGAGATGAGTATGCCGATATAAAAATATCTTTGACTCGTTAATTCTATAATGAATTCGTAATTGGTCATTACTCCGATATCTCCAGGATCTACATACCACGCATTGGCATACCCATTGACTACGAAATGTTTCTGCGCGGGGATGGAATTCATACGGAGCGTTTCTAAGCTCTTACGATCAAAAAAAACATGTTGAGGTTTTCCTTCTACTATTTCACCACTGAAATACACCTCTCTGACCGGGATAGCGTCCACGTTTTTTGGGGAAATAAATATCTTCCAATTCCTATGATACACATCGGCGAACACAAGCGTGTATGGTTTTCGTGCGTTGAATACGTTCACTTTATATTTGATGGGACTCATTTGCTGAAACTGAATTTTCATGTCGTCCACATTTTGTGGTATAGCATTTTCTTGACAAGAAGCGTCAGGGAATATGCGTTTACAAACGTTTCTTTCTATATAGACTGCCCGTTGCTCTTTTTTGACCCGATCATCAAAAAATACTCGTGACTTGGCATACGCATCAGTCACCGGAGCATCATCGTAGAGGAGTAGGTTCTTAGCAATGTAGACGTGTGGCAATAGGTCATCAGCTTCTAATTTATAGACTTCGTATGGTCCTTCTGTGAATACGTTGCGTGTCGTGATCTCATTCACGTACTCTCTGTATTCCCTTTGATTCTTCGGCAGGAACTTACGAACGTAATCAGGTGAGTACGGACGGTCAGGAAACGTGGTATCAAAAACCAACGGATCTGAGTTGTAAAATATATACTGAATGTTGAGAAGACTTAGGAGTCGCTTTACAGCATCATAATCCTTCTCTTTGCTCAATCTCCAAAATGATTCGCTGAAGGGCGCCATATCCTGATAGCCGGCAAAGTCCTTTTTGCCCGTGAGTTGTCCGATCATGGACCGGCCGATGTAAGCGCCGTTATTTGTCCCGTGAACCACCTGATATCCGAAGTCCGTAGAGGGCAACACGAGCACTTTGCCGTCGCTTGGCAATGCGCGTATGTACGCGAGAACACGTTCGAATCTTGGGTCCATCATAATACCGACTTTTGTGGGAGATTGATCATTGAACTGATTGACAAGTTGTCCATTAATAAATTGCCAGGAACTTACCACAAGATACAATATAACCATGCATGACAGAATAACAACGTATCGATACTTTAAACGAATAAAAACTAAGTATGATGCGAGGCCGAAAAGGATAGCGTAGAAAAAATAATAGACAAATTGCCATTGTCCGTAGAAATTACGG